>NZ_JANSHN010000002.1:0-197011 GCF_047461655.1 Synechococcus sp. W55.1 | reverse complement strand
CCGAGCCAACGCTGTCCCCAATGTGGGGCAGTCCACAAGGAGTGGGCGGACTTGAGCAACCGCTATCATGTCTGCTCGGCTTGTGGGTTTGAAATCCCCAGGGATCGGGGCTCGGTGATGGTGATGTACACCGTTGCCACTAATCGGCAACCGGGGTTGGGAACCGGCCTCGTGAGTCTTGGATGTCTCAGCACTACTTCAAAGTCCTGCGGGTCTATGAAGCACCTGGGGCAGAGGAAGAGACTAAAATCCTGCCGTCAAGCGAATGGGGCATCAGAAACCCCATCCGCCTATGCGGTGGGGTAGTTCATAGCTGCCACTGATGAAGATTCCAGGATAAGTCGAAGCATTAGGCCCGAGATCAACCCTGACTTCAAAGGGGATCCCTGTCGCTTCACTCTATACGTGCGAGGCTAACGCAGCCATTCTCTAACAGTTTATGGCCATTTCGATTCAAACTGAGATACTGCACCCACACCTAAAACATTGGTCACGTCGTCGCGTCAGCGTTGCGGAGCAATAGCGTTGTGGAGCAATAATGCACGGGGCCAGAAGGCTTTTCAAGGACTGCGTCCCGCTGGCGCGATCGATAGCCCAGGCATCTCACTCTAACCTGCAACGACTACAACTCCGAACAAAAAACTGCCAGCTTTTAGCCATGCCCTAGAAGCAGATCTTATTCAGCTTCTACTGGCTTTCTACTAGCTTCACGGAGCGGGGGCGAGTTTGATAACAAGGTGACGGTTTTTGTCCACCGCAATCCAGCCCTGCTGGCGAAAACGGTTCAGGAGACGGGTAATGGTGACCCGGGTGGTGCCGATGGCATTGGCCAAGTCCTGGTGGGTAAGGCGCACCTGAATGCGAACCCCTGTCGCAACTGGGGATCCCAGCTCCCCAGCCAAAAGGGAGAGCAACTGGCGCAGCCGATCCTCCACCCGCCGCCGTCCGGCCAAGGCGAGCAATGCTTCGGTTTGGCGCAGCCGACGCACCACCTGCTTGAGCAGCCCTTGACTCAGGATCTCTGAGGCTTCCACTTCTGCTGCCGGCAGCCGCAGCACATCAACTGCCGTCAAAGCCGTGGCTTGGTAGGGATCCAACATCGTCAGCGGGGATCCCAGGGGCATGGAAGGGCCGGCAAACCCCAACAGCGCCTCACCACCGTTGGGATAGAGGGTGGTCAACTGCACCACCCCCCGACAGACGATCACCCATTCATCAGGAAACAAAGGGATAACCTGGCCGGGAGTGTAGGGGGATAAACTGCGGCTGCGGTAGAGGTCTTCCAGCAGTTGGCGCTCCCGTGTGGACAGGCCGGCAGCAAAATGGCTAGGCATCGCTTCAGGCATAGGCTGGCTCCGCTAGGAAAACTGGGCGCACCAGTCGTTGGGCTCCCCCTTGCAAACCAACAGCAACGGGCTGGCCGTCAATGCTGAGGTTGGGGCATGAGATAAGTGTTCCCGACAACACCTTAGCGCTTGCCTCCCAGTCTGAAGTAAAGGCAAGGTTATGTCCAGGTTAAGTGTGGCTGCCCCGAGAGAATAAAGACAAAAGGGGAACCAGGCAAAGCTGCAGGGATCCTAATCCGCTAGGATCGAAACCAGGGTGCTCCGCACCGTCGACGCGAAAGTGCTCAAGCTTTCAGGAGATCTGTCGTGACGCTGATGGTTCGTGTGATTACCCCCGACCGCACGGTTTGGGATGCCCCCAGCGAGGAAGTGATCCTCCCTGCCACTTCGGGCCAATTGGGCATTCTCACCGGGCACGCCCCCCTCTTAACTGCTATCGGCAATGGCGTTATGCGGGTCAAAGCCGATGGAAAGTGGTCGGCCATTGCGGTCATGGGCGGATTTGCAGAAGTCGAAAACAACGAGGTAACCGTCCTGGTTAACCGAGCCGAGCGGGGCGAAACAGTGGATAAGGCGGCGGCTCAGGCCCTCTTGGATGAAGCCAGCAAAGTTTTGAATACCAGCAGCGACAAGCAAGAGCGCTTGCAGGCCAAGTTGGATCAACAGCGGGCCAGGGCCTTGATCCAAGCTGCCGAGATGGGCAGTAAGACCTGAGGGATCTCTTGAAGCTGACTCTGTCCCGATGCAGGATCTCCAGATATAGCCCAAGCTGCAGGGAAGAGGGGGAGGTGAGGCGCAGCCAGATGGCCATTCTCCATCTTCCGAGATTGGCTTTGTTAGGCTGGAGGAATCCACAAAAGATCCAGTTGAAGGCATGTTGAATCCTGCTGCTGTCCAGGACTTGTCTGCCAGCCTGAAGATCGGCCAGGTGGCATTGGCAGCTGGCTTGTCCGTGCGCACGGTGCGTTACTACGAGTCGATTGGCCTGCTGAAGCCAACGGTGGAACGGGCGGAGTCCAGCTATCGATTGTTCGACCCTTCGGTTTTGGTTCGCCTGGCTTTTATCCGCCGCTGCCAGAGCCTGGGCCTGAGCTTGGAGGAAATTCGCCACATCCTGGACATCCACGACCGAGGGGAGCAGCCTTGCCCAAAAATTCGCCAGCACCTGCAAGACAAGCTGCAAGAGATCGAACGGCGAATTGCCGAACTGCAAGCTCTGAAAAGCCAAATTCAAGGTCTGCTCTCCGATTGGCAAATCACCCCTGCGGCTGCTGATGAAAAAGAGATGATCTGCCCGATTTTGCAAAAACCAGGGGCCGGCGGTGGCAAGAGCGACAGCCGTTACTCCACTGTTACCGACTTAGCCAAGTTGCGCGGCTGATCCACATCGGCTCCGCGGCGCAAAGCCATGGCGTAGGCGAACAACTGCAGGGGGATCACGTTCAGAACCGCCGACAACAGGGGTGTCGTGCTGGGCACCTCGATGATGTGGTCGGCTTTCTCCCGCACCTGGGTGTCTTCGGGGTTGATGAGGGCGATCACCCGTCCCCCCCGCGCCCGCACCTGTTCGATGTTGGAGAGCATTTTTTCGTAGACGGGATCCCGGGTGGCAATGCACACCACCGGCACCCGCTCGTCGATGAGGGCGATAGGGCCATGCTTCATCTCCCCTGCCGGGTAGCCTTCGGCGTGGATATAGCTCACCTCTTTCATCTTCAAAGCTCCTTCCAGGGCAATCGGGGCGTTAACCCAGCGGCCCAGATAGAGCATGTTGGCAACATGATGGTACTGCTCCGCCAGTTGGTCGTAGAGGGCGGCGTCCTTCAGCATCAGGCTGATCTTGCCCGGCAGCTCAATCAAGGCTTGCAGGTGGGCTTGGATCTGGGCCGGGCTGAGGATCCCTTTGGCCTGGGCCAGTTGCAAGGCCAGCAAGTACCCTGCCACCAACATGCCGGTAAACACTTTGGTGGAAGCCACGGCAATCTCCGGCCCGGCATGGATGTAGAGGACTCCAGCATCCGCCAGGCGGCTGGCCTGGGATCCGATGGCGTTGACAATCGCCAGAGTCGGGATCCCTTGGGTGCGGGCCTCGCTCATGGCTGCCAGCGTATCGACGGTTTCTCCCGACTGGGTTAGAGCCAGCAACAGGTGGTTGGGGCGCAACACCGGCTGGCGGTAGCGAAACTCAGAGGCATAGTCCACCTCCACGGGGGTACGGGCCAAGCTCTCGATGAAGTACTTGAGCACCCAGCAGGCGTGCCAGGCAGTACCACAGGCTACGGCGTGGATGTGCTCAATGTGGGCCAGTTGTGCTTCAGAAAGCGTTAGCCCCTCCAGTGTCACCCGGCCCTGTTCCAGATCCACCCGCCCCCGTAGCGTATCGGTGGTGGTGCGGGGCTGCTCAAAGATCTCCTTTTGCATGAAGTGCTTGTAGCCTCCCTTGGCGGCTGAGACGGGATCCCAGGCCACGGTGATGCTGGATTTGCGCAGCTCCTCGCCGGTAATGCGCAGGTAGCGCACTTGAGACTCCGTGAGAACCGCCATTTCCCCATCTTCTAAGAACACCACCTTGCGGGTATGGCGGACAATGGCAGGCAGATCGGAGGCCACGAAGTTTTCCCCTTCTCCCTCTCCCACCACCACGGCTCCGGCATTGCCCAAACGGGCTGCGATCAGCCGATCCGGCGCCTCCCGATCCAGAGCCACCACGGCGTTTCCCCCCCGCAGTTGCCCCATGACCTGGCCAAAGGCCGCCTCAAAGGAGCCCAGCTCTTCGGTGTAGAGACCCAGCAGTTGGGCGATCACTTCCGTATCGGTTTGGGAGCGAAATGGGATCCCCCGCTCCAAGAGGCGCTCCTTCAGCTCCAGGTAGTTTTCCACAATGCCGTTTTGGATCACCACAATGCGCCCGCGCTCGTCGCACTGGGGGTGGGCATTTTCTTCGGTCACGCCGCCGTGGGTGGCCCAGCGGGTATGTCCGATCCCTACCTTGGCGGTGGGCATGTTGGCGGTGAGCTTCACCAGCAGGTTGTGCAGCTTGCCGGTGGCGCGGACAACTCTCAATCCTTCTTCGGGATCCACTGTGGCAATGCCGGCAGAATCATAGCCCCGATACTCCAAGGTGCGCAGGCCCTCCAACAGGATGGGGGCAGCCCACTGAAAACCCACGTAGCCGACAATGCCACACATTCCTCACACCTCAACCTCAGTTGCATCAGCGTTGCGTAGCAATACAGGCAACACCTTATCCGCAAAGCCTACCCCAGGTTGGGGATCCCTTCAACGGCTTTGGCCGCCGTTGTTACCTCAGCGGGTCATCTCAGGGATCCCAGACTCCCGCTAGAGAGAGGGGAAAGGCAGCCAACTTATGGGGAAGTCTGCGGCTGCCATCCTTGGGATCCAGGGGCAACTCCCTGGGCAAAAGAGACGGGCGCAAAACGAAAGTGATACCCTTCGGCCACCGCGGGCTGGATCCCATCTTCCCCAGGGACGCTGGAGACCAAGTTGCTCAGCCCCAACACCAACTCTCGAATGCCGCGGCGAAACTGGGGATCCCCGGTCAGCTCGTCGATGTCGGCGGTAATTTTTTGCATATTCTGAAAGGTGATGCGGGCGGAATCGAGGGTTTGGCGCAGAGTAGCTAAAGTGCCCGGATCGTTGAGGCTGGCGGCAATCTGCTGCAGATCTTCGGTAGCTTGGGCCACGTTCTCCGCAGCCGCTCGCACCTCGGCCAGGATCTGGCGCACATCGGCCTGGAGTTGTGGATCGGTAACCAGCGGGCGCACCGCGCTCGACATGGCCTGTAGATCGGCGCTCACCTGCTGAATGTTCTCCAGGACGGCGTTAAGGGGAGTGCGGTTTTGATCCACCAGGGCGGTGAATTGATCGGCAGCCGCTTGCAAACTGCGGGCAGTTCCCCTCACAGCCCCAGCCGCGTCTTGGATGGCTGTGGCAGCGGTCGTGAATTGCGACAAGTCCAGATCTTCGGTGCGCAGGGCAGCTACTCGCTCTTCCACGGTTTCTGAGAGATCGGCCACGCTATTGGCAACGCGGGTGAGCCCTTCTAGGGTGGCGTTAAGGGTGTCGAAGAGCTCATCGTCGTTGACCCGTGTGAGCAATCGATCCAGCCTAATCAATAGCTGGCCAAAATCCACTCCAGGGGTTCCCTCCACCACATCTCCATTGCAAACCATTTGGCTGCTGTCGCAGTCTGGCGCCAGGGGGGATCCTGTCAACTGGACGTTCAGTCGGGGCAGGATGTCCATCACCGTTTCCCCCACCAACCCCGTCTGTTTGGTAAGAAACAGGGAATCGCGGGGGATGACTAGGGGCTGATCAATGGTCACCTGTACTTCTACTTGGCTGGGTTGAGGCACAATCCGCTCCACTCGACCTATGGTTACCCCCCGCAGCCGCACGCTGGATCCCTCTGTCAGGCCGACCACGTTGGTATAGGTGACGGTAAATTGAAAGCCGCGACTGCCAAAGCGCAGGTTGTAGATCCACAAAAACAGGCCGGCAAAGCCCAGCGCCCCCGCCAGGATCAACAGGCCCACTGCCCCTTCTCGCACTGCTCGCGAACGCATCACACCTGCCCCGCCACTTGAATTGGCCCTTCTACGCTACCGCTGAAAAACTGCCGCACAAAGGGGTTATCGCACGTTTCGATCTGCTGCACGGATCCCTCCCACTGCACCCGCCCCTGAGCCAACAGGACAATGCGGTCGGTGGCGCGGTAAATGGTGCTGTGCTGGTGGGTCACCACAATGTAGCTCTCACAGGCTTTTTTCACCTGCTGCAGCTCCCGGATGAGATCTTCAATTACCGTGGAGGCAATGGGATCCAAGCCCGCTGTGGGCTCGTCGTACAGCAGCAATTGGGGCTCATCCTGGGGCAGAGAAGGATCCTCCATAATGGCGCGGGCGAAGCTAGCCCGTTTGCGCATCCCCCCCGAGAGTTCTTCTGGCAGGTTGTGCTCTTTGCCCGCCAGTCCCACCGCCTCCAGCTTGGCGGCCACCAATTCCTGAATACGGGAGCGGGGCAACTGCGAGTGCTCGTAGAGCAAAAACCCCACGTTTTCTTCCACCGTCAGGGAGTCGAAGAGGGCGGCCTGCTGAAACACCATCCCTACTCGCAAAGGGGGAGTTGCATGATGGGCTTGAATCTCCGGGAGCGGGATCCCGCACCAGAGCACTTCTCCGGCGTCTGGCTCCGTTAGGCCGGCGATGATGCGCAGCAGCGTCGATTTCCCGGTGCCCGAAGGCCCCACCAGGCCCAGGGCCTCACCCCGGTACACCTTCAGATCCACGTGGTCAAGCACCACCGTCGAGCCGAAGCGCTTGGAAACTTGGCGCAGCTCCACCAAGGGGGCAGTGCTCTGCACTGCTGGCATGCTCAGAACCTCCGCCCTCGCCAAAGGCTGGAGCCTATTTTCCGCGGCCTGCTGCTCCTTTGGGCTGTCTATGCTGCTTCTGAAGCACTTGACCAATGATTTCAAGCAAAACTGGGGGCTCAGGATGCTTCCCTCCTTGAGTCGGCTTCACTGCTAGTTTAGGAGTCGGCAGGGGCCAAGGCAATGAAGCAGCCCACAGCCCTATCAAGGCAGATCAGGGATCCCTGGCGATAGGCCCAAGCCGTACCTCTCCTCTCCATTCTCTCTGCTCTGCAGCTCAGGGGCGAGGTCTTCCTCAAGGGCAGCCACCCAACCGGAGGGGACGATCTCCATCTCGTCTGTAACCCCTGCTCTTTTCTCTTCCCTCTTCTCTCCGTCAGCCAGCTCCGGCTGTTCATCCTGCTCCGAATTGAGTTTCACGCGCCGCGAGAAACCCCAGACAAATAGGGGGATCACAGCCACCACCATCCCCCACTCCGGGATCTCGATTTGGGGGAAAAACACCTCCAACAACATGGTGCTCCCCACCAAGGCGATGATGGCAAAAGCGGCGTCTTCCAGGTGAGAGAACTCATCCAACCAACGCAAAAACAGAGAAGCCATGTAGCGCATCAGGGTAATGCCGAGAATGCCGCCGAGGATGATTACCCAAGCCTTGCGGGAGACGCCCACCGAAGCGGCGATGCTGTCGAAAGAAAAAACCAGATCCGTCAGTTCCACCATCACCAGGGTCTGCCAAAAATTGGCGTGGCGGGTGATGTCCTGTTCTTGGCCTTCTTCCTCGCCCCGAAAGTGCTGCCAGGCTAGCCAGAGCAGATAACAGGCCCCCAAGAATTGGGCGGGCGGATACTCCACCAACCAAACCGCTGCAAAGACAATGGCGATGCGAAAGCCGTAAGCGCCGATGATGCCCCAGCGCAAGGCCCGATTTTGTTGCTGAGGGGTGGGCAGATGTTTCACCAGAGCCGCCAGGGCAACGGCATTGTCCGCAGAGAGGGCGGCCTCCAAAAACACCAGAGCCACCACCAAGAAAAGATCTGCCCAGGTGAAGGACTGAGTCATCCCTTGTGCCAGGGTCAAGGTCGCTCCCATCGCATCTGTTGCATTTTTGACAAGTGTTGCATCAATTAGCATATTCGCGCGTTTTGTCCGCCCCAGTCAGTCCAACACAGCAGTTAACCAGCGTAGGAACCCTCCCCATCTTCGGATAAAGGTACCCCAGAAAAAGGCATGAACCCAGTTAGGTGACCAGAGGCAACACCCTCAAACTCCCGAAGGATGGGAAAGAGAAAGCCCAAGCCTAAACTATGGCCTGAGTATAGCCTGTTTGGCTCAGGATCTATTTACAATTCTTAACCTTCCGAAATCTGTCGATTCCCTGTTGGATCTCCAGTGGGGCCGCATGAACTCAATCGAGCTGCCAGCCGTTGTCCGCAACGCAGGATCTGGCCTGCCAGAATCGCCGCCCCGAAACCGTTATCGATGTTCAGCACTCCCACCCCCGCCGCGCAAGAGTTGAGCATGGTGAGCAGGGCAGCCAAGCCCTGGAAGCTGGCCCCGTAGCCAATGCTGGTGGGCACAGCGATCACCGGACAATCCGCCAGACCCGCCACCACACTGGCCAAGGCCCCCTCCATGCCCGCCACCACGATCAGCACGTCTGCTTGCAGGGCCGCCCGGTTGTGCAGCAGCCGATGGATCCCGGCCACCCCCACATCCCAGAGGCGCTTCACCTGAAATCCGGAAAGCTCCAGCGTGAGGGCGGCTTCTTCTGCCACCGGTAAGTCGGCAGTGCCGGCGGAGATCACGCTGACCTGTCCAGGATGGCTGACCACCTGCCGGGGCGGGATCCAACACAAGCGGGCCAACTCGGAATACTGGGCCTGGGGCAAGCGGCTGCGGATCTCGGCATACACCTGGGCTTCGATGCGGGTGGCCAAGGCCAGGGATCCCCGCTGGTGGAGTTGCTCCAGGATCTGGGCAATCTGATCTGGGGTCTTGCCCGGCCCCCACACGGCTTCGGGAAAGCCCGTGCGCAAGGGACGGTGGTGATCCACATGGGCGAAATCTCCCACCGGCTCGAAGGGCAGAAAGCGATAGGCCTGCAGAGCTTGCTCTGGGGTGAGCTTCCCTTGGGCCACCGCCCGAAACAGATCCTGCAGCGCTGTTGTAGAGGGGGGGGTCATGGAGGATGAGTTAATCTGCAACACTCGGCTTGGATCTTGCCTGGATCTACTGGGCCAAAGACCCGTGCGGGAAAAACAACACCGGATGCCAACTTTGCCGCAAAATCTCGCCGGTTAGGCTGCGAACCGACCACTCCCAGAAGCTGCCCACGTGGGGGGAGGCAGTGGCGATGGCCGTCATGTCTTCATCGGCAGCAGTAGCTAGGATCTCTTTGAGAGGGGATCCCACCCGCACCAGGGTGCGCAGCTGTACGGGCTTCACCTGCTCGCTCAGGGGTTCAAGCACCTGGGCCAGGTCAGCCTCGGCTTTGCGTTGGAGCACCTCCACCGGAGTTCCTTGGTTGCGGCGGGCGCTGGGATCCACCACGTAGAGCAGGGTAAGCGTCTGGCACTGGGAAGTACCGGGCAGCAGGTGGCCGAGATGGTTCAGCAACTGCTGACGCGGCTGCTCAAAGTCAAAGGGCACTAAGAGGCAGCGAAACAGGTGGCGGCTGCGCAAGCGCAATTCTTCCAGGGTAAAGGTAGCCAGCAGCTGGGGGCGCATCACCAGTAGGGGGATTTTCAGCTTCGGCAACAGCGTCATGGTGGTGCTGCCGAACAATTTTTCGGCGAGCAGGTTGTGGGTACCCATGCCTGTAATCAGCAGATCGGAGCCATAGGTTTGGATGCCTTTTAGGATTAGATCGGCTGGCCTGCCCGCCTGCACCAGAGCCTCGACTTCCAACCCCGCCGGGATCGGGTTCAGCAGCTTCTGCAACTGGGTCTGCTCTGCCTGGACTTCGGGGGTAATGTCGTCGGGAATGCCGATGTCGTCATCCTGCCAATCCAGACTGCGCACGAAGGTGACGCGCTCGATGCCATTGCTGTGCAGATCTTCTAGACACTTGCCAAAACGCTGCAGGCCATCTCGGCGGTCGGTGGCAATTAACACGTTTTTAAACATATCGTTTTGAGCATTAGGAGAGAGGGTAGCCGGCTCAAGAGCAACGCTTTGGCCCGCAGCGATCCTAAGCTAACACCTTGCGGGGTTGTTCCCAAGGCAGCAGCTCCGGATCCCTCTTCGGCATCGGTTGCTCAGCGGTTGGGATCTGCCAGGTTGCGAAACTGGGTGTACTGGCTTTCGAACAGCAGGCGCACAGTGCCGGTGGGGCCGTTGCGATGTTTGGCAATGATGACCTCGGCAATGCCGCGATCGCTGGTGTTGGGATCGTAGTATTCCGGGCGATAGATCATCATCACCAGATCGGCATCCTGCTCGATGCTGTTGTGAACTAGCAGACCGTTGGCCACGAAGTTGTGGTGGCGGGGCATTTCGACGTCGTAAACCGGCTGAGGCTCCCCCGGCTCGCTGATGAACACCACCGGATCCCAGATCAGCCCCTCCTGCACCACCACCGCCACCTCTTCTTCCAATTGCAGCTCATCCAGGGTTTTCCAGCCCTGTTGGGTGAAAAAGGGGTGATTGCCGGTGGCTTGAATGGAGAAATTGAGACGGGTCTTCAGAACACAGGTAGGCTGCCGACCACTGCAAAACACCTTCACAGGCTGTTGGGGCACCAAGCGCCCGCGCCCGTTCAAGCTGAGCAGACGGGGCAGTTCCGCCGCAGCCGGCAGGGCCGCCAGTTGATCCAGCCGCCAGATCTTGCCGCGATCCACATCCATCACCTGGGTATGCCCGGCCAGACAGCCCGATTCCCGCAGATCTGCCAGTTGCGGGCGCTTATCGGAGCGCGACTCGACAGCCCGACTGAGTTGAGAAAGCACCAGCACCGGCACCATCAGCTCTTTGGCCATGGCCTTGAGACCACGGGTAATGCGCGACAGCTCCTGCACCCGGTTGTCGGCGGCGGATCCCTGCATCAGTTGTAGGTAGTCGATCAACACCATCCCCAACGTTCCCCCCTGTTCCGCCTGCAAACGCCGCGCTTTGGAGCGAATTTCTGTAACGGTACAGTCGGGGGTATCGTCGATGAACAGGGGCAATTGCGATAAAAAACCAATGGCTTGGCCCAGGCGCTGCCACTCGTGTTCGCTAATGCGCCCAGAACGCAGGCGGCTGCTGTCGATGCGGGCTTCGCTGGCCAAAAGCCGCTGCACCAGTTGCTCCCGAGACATTTCCAGGCTAAAGATAGCGACCGGCTGCTTGGCGTAGGCAGCCACATTTTGGGCAATGTTGAGGGCCAGGCTGGTTTTCCCCATCGAAGGCCGACCGGCCAGGATCAACAAATCGGATCGCTGCAAGCCCTGGGTCAGGTTATCCAGGTCGATGAATTTGGTCGGGATCCCCGGAAGCTGTGCCCCGCTTTGGAACTTCTCTTCCAAATCCGAGAAGATATTGACCAAAACCTCAGAGGCCGGGATGAGGCTACGCTGCACCCGCTCTTGGGTGAGTCGAAACACCTCCTGCTCGGCTTGATCCATCACCTGAGACAGGGGCTGGCTGGTATCGTAGGCCAAACGAGCCAAGGTATTGCTCACCTGGATCAACTGGCGGCGCATGTATTTATCCATCACCAGGCGGGCATACTGGTCGATGTTGACGCTGCTGACGGTTTGCTCTAGCAGGCGACGAATCGCCCCCGTTCCCCCCACCCGCTCCAGAAGGTGATGATCTGCCAACCAGGCAGACACAGTCATCAAGTCGGTGGGTTGGCCTTGGCTGTGCAGTTGGAGGGCAGCCCGGTAAATCTCTTGGTGGGCAGAGATGTAAAACATCTCCGGACGCAGAAACTCCGCGACCCGCATCAATGCATCCGGATCAAGGAGAATGCCCCCCAGGATCTCCTCCTCAGCTTCTATGTTCTGGGGAGGAAGCCGATCCCCACCCGTTAAGTCGTAATCGCTGATCACCACAAGCCAGGAGTAGGAAAATCAACCCAGACCCAGGGTAACCGGCCTCACAGCCAAACAGAGCCAGCCGGCCGGTAGACTGAGCATACCCGCCTGTCAGCCTAAGATAGAAGCCCTGCTTTATCTGGGATCCCTCACAGGAATTCAGGGAGCCTCAAAGGTAGCTTCTCATTCGGGAGTAACCTGAATGCGCAGCGTAGCGGTAACTTCGGGGTGTAACTTTACCTGCACGGGATAAACCCCGGTTTTTTTGATTTCCTCGTTGAGGAGAATGTTGCGGCGGTCGATATCTAGACCGCTGGTAGCCAGCACCACCTCAGCAATATCGCTGGTGGTCACCTGCCCAAATAGGAGGTCGTGTTCTCCCACTTTCTTACGGATGACGAAGCGACCAATGGTCTCCAGAGCGGTCTTGTAGTTTTCCGCCCGTTGTTTTTCTGCCAGTTTACGAGCCGCTTCCTGCTCCAGACGCATCTGCTGCTCTTTCAATATGCCAGGGGTAACCCGCACCGCCATCTGCCGCGGGAAGAGGTAGTTGCGAGCATAGCCGGGCTTGACGTTGACAATCTCTCCGGGCTTGCCCAGCCCTGGGATCGCCTGGCGCAGCACAACCTGCATGTTACGTTTCGACATTGGGAAGACACTTCTTTTCTCGACAGCCCTCCATTCTAGAGGCTCAGCAGGTTCATCGTCAGCCCAGAGTGCCATAGCCACCAGCCCGTCGGCATAGGGGATCCCTTCTCAGAGCTTATTCCCGATTGGCAGGTCTCTAGAGTCCTCTTCCAGCTCTGAACCTTGGCGGGAAGATGAAGAAGCCACCTTTCCAAACTCAAAAGGCGGAAGCTCTCTGTTTTGGGAGATACCCAATCCAGGATAGGGAGTGGCTGACACCAAAGGGGATCCCTTGAGGGGTTTGCAACATTTGGCGGATATCCCCAGAGATAACCTGGGCTTAACCTCGTTTTAACCAAAAACAACTGGCCTTTACGTTATAGTAGCTGCGCGGACTGGCGAAGTCTTCAATGGAGCGTTCCCGAGGGAACCCTGCGTGCTCAAAGGGATCCCTGGGATGTTGCGATCGGTTGAAGGCTTGTTGAGGATCGCAGGCCTAGCTTGAGAGTTGCCTCTAAGCTTCCAGGCGGCATTGGTTCACCTGGTTCAACGAGTTTTGATTGGGCTGGGTGAAGTTCTGAAGTAGAATAGCCTTTTTTAGAGCTGGACTGAGATTTTGTCTTCATCTGGGAGAGGAGATCTGTATGGTGACGTTGCACCCCTTGGAGCGTCGTTCTTTCCTGAAGTTTCTATCTGCCACTGTTGCCGGCTTTGCGGCCAGTCAGACGAATTGGCAGCGGGTGTTTGCTCAGCAGACCATCACCATCAATGGCGCTGGGGCGACCTTCCCGGCCCCCATCTATCAAACTTGGGCCCAAGAGTTTGGCAAGAAAAACCCTAACATCCAGGTCAACTATCAGTCTGTAGGAAGCGGTGCGGGTCGTCGGCAGTTTGTAGCCCGCACGGTCGATTTCGGTGCCAGTGACAGCGTGCCCCGTCCTGAAGAGATCAACCAAATTGAGAATGAGGCTAACCCTCCCAAAGGGATGGTTTCTCTACCCATGGTGGGCGGAGCGGTAGTTGCAGCGTACAACATTCCTGGGGTGGGCCCCGAAATCCGCCTTTCCCGCCTGGCACTGGTGAATATCTTCCTGGGCAAGATCAAGAACTGGAACGATCCCCTGCTGGCTGGCCTTAACCCAGGGGTGACTTTCCCGGATTTGCCGATTACCGTCGTGCATCGCTCTGATGGAAGTGGTACCACCGATATCTTCACCACTCACCTCAACGCTATTAGCCCAGAGTGGAAGCAAAAGGTGGGTCGCGGCTCTTCGGTAAACTGGCCAACCGGCGTAGGGGCGCGCGGGAATGAAGGGGTTTCCGAGCAGATCAAGCAAATTTCTGGCTCGATTGGCTACGTGGAATTCGGCTTTGCCAAGCTCAACAACCTGAACATTGCCCGTCTGGAAAACCGGGCAGGCAAGTTTGTAACTCCCAACGTCGAGACGGAGAAAGCGGCGCTGGCCAGAATTCAGCTCGACGAGCGTTTGCTGGGGGTCGATCCGGATCCTAGTGGGGAAGACTCTTACCCTATTGTGGGCTACACCTGGATCCTTGCCTACAAGGTTTACCCCAAAGCCGAGACTTCCAAGGCCGTTAAAGAGTTTCTCCGCTACGGCCTCACTGAGGGGCAGGCTTTCGCTGAGCAGTTGGGATATGTCCCTCTGCCGGAAGAAACGCGGCAAAAAGCTCTGGCTGCGCTAGAAAATATCACTCCGTAAGAACTTTTACTAAGTAGAACCAGGAACAAGAATCCCTGTTCTTTAGGACGGGGGGCGTGTCAACAACTATCCCTAGCTCCAGGCGTATGAGCTCCCTTTCTTCTGACAGCAACCTTCTGTTTCAGCCTCGACCGGTTTTCCAGCGCCGGCGCGACCAGGTTTTTATCTGGGCTACGCGGATTGCCGTGTTTTTCTCGGCCTTCCTGCTGCTCTGGATTGCTCTGGCGATCGGCATTCAGTCTTTGCCAGCTATCAGCAAGTTTGGACTGAGTTTCTTCTGGAGCACCACCTGGGATCCGGTCGAGGATATCTATGGGGCCTGGCCACAGATCTACGGCACGCTGGTAACTTCTCTCATCGCTCTGATTGTGGGGGTTCCTTTTAGCTTTGGCATCTCTATTTTTCTGAGCGAGGATTTTCTTCCGAAGTCTCTGCGTTTGGCTTTGATCATTGTGGTTGAGCTGCTGGCGGCTATTCCCAGTGTGGTGTTCGGCATTTGGGGATTGTTTGTCTTCATCCCCTTCTTCCGCCCCGTTCAGATGTTCCTGTACGAGAACTTCAATTGGCTTCCCATTTTCAGCACACCACCGATTGGGCCGGGGATGCTGACGGCAGGAGTAGTCTTGGGGATCATGATCATCCCCATCATCACGGCCATCGCCAGAGAGGTTTTGGTGGCTGTTCCTCCTGAGCTGCGCGCGGCTGCCTATGCGATGGGGGCTACGCGATGGGAAGCCATTTTTGGAGTGGTACTACCGGCTGCGATTGGGGGTATGTTGGGGGCTGTGGTGCTGGGTTTGGGACGCGCCCTGGGCGAGACCATGGCGGTGGCAATGCTGATTGGCAATGCGCGGGGGATTAGAGTCTCGCTTTTGGCCCCTGCCAGCAACATCCCTGCATTGCTGGCCAACGAGTTTGCAGAAGCCTCTGACGAGCAGATTTCGGCTCTGATGTACGTGGCTTTAATCTTGCTGGCCATCACGCTGGTGGTCAACATCATCGCTGAGCTGATGGTTCGTCGGGTCAAGTTTGCTTTGACGGCTTCTCGGGAGTAGAGGAACATGGCGACACAAGTGGCAGCACAGGCCAATTTGTTCAAACGCAAAGTCAGATCCAAGCGCGTCGTGCTGGACTGGGTGATGACAGGCCTGACCTTTGCTTCCAGCATTTTTGCGATTGTTGTGCTCGCTTCCATCCTTTACTATGTTTTCGTCAATGGCATTGAGCGCTTCAATTGGCAGACCTTAACCCAGCTTCCTCCTCCTCCTGGAGATCAGGTGGGTGGCTTCGGCAACGCGGTGCTGGGGACGATCATCGTGGTATCGATTGCCATCTTGATCTCCTTCCCAATTGGCTTGTTTGCTGCGATTTACCTTTCGGAGTTTGGACAGAACAGCTCAACAGCCTCGGCTTTGCGCTTCGTCATCAAGGTTCTGACCGGGGTTCCCTCCATCATTGCCGGGGTGTTTGCCTATGGGGTGCTTGTGCTCTCCACTAAGACCTTTTCTGCCCTGGCGGGTGGGGTAGCTCTATCGGTGCTGACTTTGCCCATCATCATCCTTTCTTGCGAAGAGGCTCTGCGCTTGGTGCCGGCGGATACTCGGGCTGCTGCCTATGCTCTGGGCGCTTCCCGGGTGCAGACCGTGTTTCGAGTTGTCTTGCCGGCTGCCTTGCCGGTGATCCTAACGGGGGTGACTTTGGCCATTGCCCGAGCAGCAGGGGAAACAGCGCCTCTAATCTTCACCGCTCTGTTCAGTTTCCTATGGCCCGATGGTTTGCTGAAGCCAGTAGCTTCGCTGGCGGTGCTGATCTACAACTTTGCCATTGTTCCTTTCGAGAACCAGCAGAAAATTGCTTGGGGAGGAGCCTTGGCTTTGGTGATTCTGGTTTTGATCACCACGATCAGTTTCCGGCTGCTGCTGAGCCGTCGTCAGGAAACCATTACCATCTGAGGTGTATCTCCTGGGCTTGTCTCTTCGGCTTTTGGTGTTGAAGCAACGTTAACTTCAGGTACTCCTATGCGTCCTCCATTTCCTGGCACGCCTGACTCCTCTGAGAAATCCGCCAACCTAACTGTTGAGCTGGAAACGCAAGCAGTCAGTGTTTACTACGGCTCTCATTTGGCGGTGAAGCAGGTTTCTCTGAAGATTCCCAAGAATCACATCACTGCTTTTATTGGCCCTTCCGGCTGCGGCAAGAGTACTTTGCTGCGCTGCTTTAACCGCATGAACGATCTGATCCCGGGGGCGAGAGTAGAGGGATCCGTCATTTTTCACGGGAAAAACATCTACGATCCCGATGTAGATCCTGCTGAAGTGCGGCGGCGAGTTGGCCTGGTGTTCCAAAAGCCCAACCCTTTCCCCAAATCAATCTACGACAACATTGCCTTTGGGCCACGGGTCAACGGCTACCAAGGAGACTTGGATGAGCTGGTAGAGCGCACATTGCGTCAGGCCGTCCTCTGGGATGAGGTGAAAGACAAGCTGAAGATGAGTGGGCTCTCCCTTTCGGGGGGACAGCAGCAGCGTCTTTGCATTGCCCGCACCTTGGCCATCCAGCCGGAGGTTATCCTGATGGATGAGCCTTGTGCCTCGTTGGATCCAATCTCCACGTTGCGCATTGAGGAGTTGCTCAAGGAACTGGGCCGTCGCTACACGATCATTATCGTTACCCACAACATGCAGCAGGCAGCGCGGGTCTCCGACTTTACCGCCTTCTTCAACACTGAAGTCGACGAAGAGGGGGTTCGCTACGGACGGATGGTGGAGTTTAACCGCACTGAGAAAATCTTTAACTCTCCCGCCCATCGGGAAACGGAAGAGTACGTGAGCGGACGGTTCGGCTAATCTGCTGTTGGCGATCCCTCAATTCTGGTCAGTTGGGATCCCGCTCGCCTATTCTAATGGGCGGGAAGATCTATGCAAGGTGAGGCACCGGCGAGATGGCCAAGCGGGTGCGTCTGGATAGCTGGTTGGTGGAGCGCGGATATTTTTCCTCACGCCAGCAAGCGCAACGCTCCATTTTGGCAGGAGAAGTCTTTCTAAATGGGGTGCGGGCGGAAAAGCCTGGAACCTGGGTGAGCGGGGATCCAGCGGTGCAAGTCCAGTCTGGGCCTGCTTTTGTCTCACGGGGGGGAGAAAAGCTACAGGGGGCGCTGCAAACTTTTCCTGTTCAGGTGCAGGGTCGTATTTGTTTGGATGCGGGCATTTCCACAGGAGGTTTTACAGACTGCTTGTTGAAACGGGGAGCCCAGCGGGTCTACGGAGTGGATGTGGGCTATGGGCAACTGGCCTGGTCTTTGCGAACGGATGCGCGGGTGATCCTAAAGGAGCGGGCCAACTTGCGCCATCTGCAGCCGGAGGATCTGTACGGAAGCGAGGCACCTCCCCAGAGCTGGCCGGATTTGGCAGTGGTAGACCTGTCTTTTATTTCCCTGACTAAGGTGCTAGCTCCGCTGTGGAACCTGTTGCGTTTCCCACGGGAGGCGCTGTTGCTGGTGAAGCCCCAGTTTGAGGCGGGCCGAGACCAGGTGGGTAAAAAGGGGGTGGTACGGGATCCGGCTGTCCATGCCCGCGTGCTGGAGACGGTGATGCGCTCGGCTATGGCTCAGGGTTGGCAGGTGCAAGGCTACACGTGGTCGCCCATTACCGGCTCTGCTGGCAATATCGAGTACTGGCTCTGGCTGGCCGAAGGAGAAGGGATCCCTCTCCCCAGCGGCAGTGCGCTACAACAGATGAGCGAGCAGGCGAGAGCGACTTTACATGCATAGATCGTCGATTTTGTCAATAAGCTAATGTGCTGGATTGAGGGAGATGAGCCAAAAAATTGAAGAATTATTTCAGGAAGGGATTCGGCGCTATGAATCCGGGGAAGCGGCCAAGACGTTAATTCCCTCTTTTGAGTCGATCTGTAAGGGATCCCCAAAGGCGGCGGCGGCTTGGACGTGCTTGTCCTGGCTCTACCTTCTGGAGGGGCAGGCGGAAAAAGCTCTGAAGGCCGCCCAGACTGCTGTGAAGTTGGATCCGGTGGATGCCCAGCCCCGTGTGAATCTGACCCTAGCCATGCTGGAGCTGAAAAAAACCGGGGTACGCCAGCAGGTGGAGGCCATTAAGCAAATCTTGGCACGGGATCCCGAGCAGATTGAGGGCGTCAAATCCAACCTGCAAGAGGGAGGGAACCGCCGTCCTGCTTGGCCCCACTTGAGCAAGATTTACAACTGGCTCTTTGAAGAAGATTAAGTGACCCTATTCCTTGTTTTGCAACAAGACTTTAGGAAAATCTAGGGCTCGTTATTTTAATCTACAACTCTTAGCGATGTCCTCATGGGGTCGGTGCTAGACTTCATTGTACCCAATCGCAAGATGAAATCCATTTATCCATAGGGGCTAGCTCTCATCGCCTTCCCTTCGCCGGACTCAATTGATGAGATTGGGCTCTGGGTTGGTGCGAGATGCTTGGCCCGGTGGTGGCTGTACTTTTTACGCTGCACTTCATTGTATTGCGGTGCGGGCTGTATTGCCGCCGCTTCCATAGCCGCTGAGATCGAGTCCTATTTTCGAACCTTACTCTTTTGACCCCTTTGACCGCAAATGGGAGGAACTTTAAGATGAACCGTCAGATTGTTTGGGTTAAGAGCGATACCCGAAACCACCAAGGCCACTTCATCCCCCAGTCTGAGTATACTTTGGTCGAGGCTGACCAAAATGGCTGGGCGTTGATCTGTGCTGACAATGCCCGCTGCTATTATGTGGATCCCGAACAACTCCGGTTTGAAGCGGGATGAGGGCTGTTGCCACCTATTCAGGGCTTTTTGACCTCAGGGTGTAGGAGAGCCGGATTCCCGTCATGCATTCTCCCCATGCCTTTGGCGTGGGGTTTTTTATGGGATAAGGCAGAGGCCGGCAGCGGACTTGGTAGCGTTGGATGCACTTGTAACCCCGTCCATATGCTTGAATGAGGCCACTTTAGAGGGGTGGGCTTGGCCGGCAATCCTCACCCCATCCGCATACCCAAAAGGGGGTTTATCCATGTTGAACATTGGGCGGCAGTGGCCACGTTGGCTAAAGATATTGGTTATCACAGTTGTATTTGGCGTCGGTATTGTAGCTCTGACCATCGCCAGTTCGCCGGGATCCCCCAAGGCCTCTCACCCGCTGGATCCCCTGACTGCCGAGGAAATTAAAATGACGGCCAGCGTTATCCGCAAGGCCGAGAACTTGGCCGAGGATGCCACCTTTGTGCTGATCGATCTGCGGGAGCCCGACAAAGCCGAGGTGCTCAGCTTTCTGCCGGGGGATCCCTTTCGCCGAGAAGCTTTTGCCATCGTTTACGAACCGAAGGCCAACCGCACCCACGAAGCCATTGTCGACCTGATGGAAAACAAGCTGGTTAGCTGGACGGAAGTGACCGGTGTGCAACCGGCGATGGTGAGCAGCGAGTTTGGGTTGGCCGCAGAAGTGGTGAAGGCGGATCCCGGCTGGCAAGAGGCAATGCGCAAGCGGGGGATCACCGATTTCGACCGCGTGGCTGTGGATTGTTGGGCGCCGGGCAACTTGAGCGAAGAGGAAAAAGCCTCCGGAAATCGCTTCTGTCGCGGCATTTCCTACTACAAAGGCGACAACTGGAACTACTACGGTGCCCCCATTGAAGGGGTTTTGGCCACTGTGAACCTGAACACGGGAAAAGTCTCAAAGCTGATCGACGATGACACCCTTGTGGCCTTCTCCAAAGAGAGCTTTGACTACGACCTCGCTTCTCTGGGCAGCGTTCGCCCCGCCCCCAAACCTCTAAAAATTACCCACCCCGAGGGCGCCAGCTACGACATCAAGGGTAACGAGATCACCTGGCAAGGCTGGAAGTTCCGCTACCTGATGCACCCGCGCGAGGGATTGGTGCTCTACACTGCTCGCTACCAAGAGGGAGAAGAAGAACGGCCTGTGTTCTACCGGGTGAGCCTCTCGGAGATGGTGGTGCCCTACGGGGATCCCGATGAAACCTGGTATTTCCGCAACGCCTTTGATGTGGGGGAATACAACTTTGGCTTGCTCGCCAACACCATGGAGCTGGGCAAGGAGGTACCGGAGAACGGCCTGTTGCTGGATGCCGTCTTTGCCGACAACGATGGGGAGCCCTACGTGATGCCGGGGGTGATTGGCCTCTACGAGCGGGATAACGGCATGCTCTGGAAGCACTACGAGTACAACACAAAGCGCAACGATGTGCGCCGCAGCCGTGAGTTGGTCATGACCATGACCGCCGCCATCGGCAATTACGACTACGGCATTAGCTGGGTGTTTCACCAGGATGGCACCTTTGAAGTGCAGGCAGATCTGACCGGAATCGTCTTGGCCAAGGGTACAGATGCTGTGACGACTGCTGACGCGGATCCCTTTGCCCCCCTGATGGCACCCAATGTGGGCGGTACCAACCACCAGCACTACTTCAGCTTCCGGCTGGATATGGATGTGGATGGCACCGACAATGCCGTTATGGAGATGAACCTCAAGCCCCTGCCCCAAAGCCCCGACAACCCGGCAGGCAACGCCTTCATCATGGAGGAGAAGCATTTGCTCAGCGAAAAAGAGGCCGTACGGGACTTGAACATGGCCAGCAGCCGTAAGTGGGTCATCGTCTCCAGCAGCAAGACCAACGCCCTCGGCGCTCCTACCGGCTACGCCCTCATGCCCGGCCCCAATGCCATGTTCCTGCCGGTCGAGGGATCCAACGTGCGGGAGCGGGCCGGATTTGCCACCCACCACTTCTGGGCTACCCACTACCAGCCCGGCGAACTGTATGCTGCTGGCCCTTATCCCAACCAAAGCGGGCCTGGAGAAGGATTGCCGAAGTGGGTGAGCGACGACCAACCTCTAGAAGGGGAGGATCTGGTGGTTTGGTATTCCTTGGGCGTTTCCCATGTGCCGCGCCCAGAGGATTGGCCGGTGATGCCTGTACACAGAACGGGCTTTAAGCTGATACCTTGGGGCTTCTTCGACCGCAACCCGACGATCAATCTGGCGGAGCCGGCCTGATATTCGGCTTGAATCTTGTTAACTTCAACTTTCAATACAGAGGGTCTGGTCTGTCTCAGGCCCTTTTTGATTGCCACTCAGGGGGATCCCTGTTCTCGCATGGCTTCGGCCAGCAGCCGGGCCACTTCTGGTCGAGAAAACTCCGGCGGGGGCACTTCACCGCGGCGCAGCATTTCCCGCACCTTGGTACCTGAGAGGTGAATGCGCTGGTGAGGCTGGCTGGGGCTGGTCTTGGCCGTGGCCATGGTGCCGGTGACGGTGCAATAGAAAGCATGTTCAAACTTCAAGGGAATGATGCCCAGCTCCCCCGGCTGGAACTCATCGAAAATGTGTTGGGCATCGTAGGTGCCGTAGTAGTTCCCCACCCCGGCGTGATCCCGTCCCACAATGAAATGGGTACAGCCGTAGTTTTTGCGAATGAGGGCATGGAAAATGGCCTCGCGGGGGCCGGCGTAGCGCATCGACGCAGGGTTGATGGCCAAGATCACCCGCTCCTTGGGGTAGTACTTTTCGATCAACACCTCGTAGCAGCGCATACGCACATCGGCGGGAATGTCGTCGCTTTTGGTAGCCCCCACCAGCGGGTGCAAAAATAGCCCGTCCACAATCTCCAAGGCACATTTTTGGATGTATTCATGGGCGCGGTGGATGGGGTTGCGGGTTTGGAAGCCTACAATGGTTCTCCAGCCTCTTTCCCGAAACAGTTGCCGCGATTGGGCCGGGTCAATCTGGTAGGCCGGAAAAAGAGGGTGGGGATCCCGCTGCAGGAGGGTGACGGGGCCGGCCAAATAGACGGATCCCTGCTCGTAGAGCACCTTTACCCCTGGATGCTGCTCATCGGTGGTGCGATAAACTTGCCGGGCTTCGCGGGTTTTGTCGTAGGTGAATTTCTCCGTCAGCTCCAGTAGGCCCAGGATCTTGCCCTCGGCACTGGCCAAGGCAATCATTTGCCCCTCTTTCAGACCCGCTGCCACTTCCGAGGAGACCGGCAGGGTGACCGGCAGCGACCAAGCCAAGCCATTGGCCAGGTGCATTGTTTCCAGAACGGCCTGGTAATCTTCCCGCCCCATAAACCCCGTTAGCGGGCTGAAGCCCCCAATGGCGATCATCTCCAGATCCGATTGGGCCCGCTCGTCGAGATAGAGGATGGGGCAATGTTCGGCTTTGGAACGCAGCTCCTGCGCCTGCTCAGGCGGGGCAATGCAGTTGATCAGGGTGCCCCCGTGGGGCGGAATGGCATCACCAGAAGGGAGAGTCGATGGAGATTGGCTCATGGGAAGGGCAGCGGGAACAAAGGTTATCCAATCCAATATCCAACTATCGGATCCCGGATCTCCAGGAAGCAGGGAAAAAAGCACAGGTCGGGCTGAAAACAGGAGGGAGCAGAACAGATGGAGACCCCATCCAGGCTCACACCCTCAGGGATCCCCTCCATCCCAGTCAATCCAGCAGATAGGGAGGCATGCTTTCATCGGTGGCTGATACATTGTCGAAGATGGGCCGATTCATGATCTTCTTTTGCGCGTGCAGAGGCGAGGATTGGGGTTTGGGCTGAATGATGGGGGCTTGCTCTTTGGGTTTCCGTAACTCCTGGATGGTTTTGGCCCGCTCGTCCGCAACCGCTTGCAACTGCGCCAGCGCCTTTTGCAATTCGTCCCGATGGGCAGTAACCTGCTGCAATTGAGCTTGCAGGGCAGAGACTTTGTTTTGGTAGTCCTGCAAGAGTTGTTGAGCTTCGGCCAGTTGGCTTTTGAGGGCTTCCATTTCCGGCGATTCTGGGGCTGGTTCTGAGGGAGACTGAGAAGACATCGTTGTCGGCTCCTCACCTGTGGGAGTAGACTCTGCAGAGGTGGGCTCTGAACTGGTTTTAGCACTGGCCTTGCGCCGAATTCCGCCAGAGCGGCGGGAAGTTTCCCCCGACGAAGGAAAGAGGCTACGGTCAGATCCGGTCACAAGAGCACCTCGTGTTCAACCAACTGTAGCAGCCGCTGACACACCGCCGACCCAGGCCGATAGTCCATCACCGTCAAGCCGTAGTCAAAAGCAATGCGCAAATCGCTGCTATCTGGAATAGTAACGGGTGAAAGCACATCCGCAAAAATCTGTTGCGCTTGCACATACAATTGCCCGGTATGGGATCCCGACCAAATGCCCCCCGGCAGATAGCGGTCGTCCAGCATCGTCAAAACGGCGCGGGCGTGGCTGAGCTGGCCTTTCAGGGCCTCAATGTAGCGCAAGGTCACTTCCGTGCAGGAGAAATCGGCGCGGTTGAGCCGCGTCGGGATCAGTACCCGCTGGGCCACCCGCAGGGCATTGGCGGTGAGAGCATTCAGTTCTCCCGGCGTATCGAGAAAGATGAAGTCGTAGTCCTGCAGCAGGGGATCCAGTTGGCGCTGCAACAGATCCTGACCCGTCTCTCCGGCAGCAGCCAGTTGGGCCGCCACTTCCGCCATGGTGCTGTGGGAGGGCGCCACATCCACTCCCTTGTCCGTGCAGTAGATCACCTCTTCCAGAGGACGTTGGTGCTGCGGGTGTAAGCTGGCCCAAGCCGTTTCCAGTGCCGCCAGGGATCCGGCCCCTTCCAGGTAAAGGTTGCTGGCGGTGGCCTGGGACGTGAGATCGATGAGCAAAACTCGGTATCCCCGCTGGGCCGTCAACTGAGCCGCGTGGACGCAGAGGGTGGACTTGCCGGTGCCCCCTTTGTTGTTGGTAAAGGCCAGGATGCGCGCCATCAGCTCCCCCCGTTTTGCCAACTTGTTCCCCTTTCCGAGCAGCCCGGCCAGATCCGACAGGACAGCCGTTTAGGTGGCCCCGCAGCAGTCTATGCTATTGGGTGTAGCCTGGTGGAGGACAACCATGCGCGATGTACTGGCGATCATCTTGGGAGGTGGGCGTGGCACCCGACTTTATCCCCTGACCAAGCGCCGCGCTAAACCTGCTGTGCCCCTGGCCGGCAAATACCGCCTCATCGACATCCCGGTCAGCAACTGCATCAACTCCGACATCGAAAAAATCTACGTCCTCACCCAGTTCAACTCTGCCTCTCTGAACCGCCACATCGTCAACACCTACCGCTTGTCCCCCTTCACAGGCGGCTTTGTGGACGTTTTGGCGGCCCAACAAACCCCTGACAATCCCGATTGGTTCCAAGGCACCGCCGATGCCGTTCGCCAATACCTCTGGCTGATGGACTCCTGGAAGCCGCGGGACTTCCTCATCCTGTCTGGGGATCACCTCTACCGCATGGACTACCGCCCCTTCATCCACCATCACCGGCAGGTGGGAGCCGATGTGACCCTGGCGGTGCTCCCCTGTGAAGAAAAAGTGGCCTCGGGTTTTGGCTTGCTCAAGCTCGGCGAAAACGGTCGCATTGTGGATTTCAAGGAAAAGCCAACAGGAGATCTGCTGAAAGCCTGCCAGGTGGACACGCAAGCTCTCGGCCTCAGCCCGGAAGAAGCCAAAGCCAAGCCCTACATCGCCTCCATGGGCATCTATGTATTCAAGCGAGAAGCTCTGATCGAGATGCTCAAAGTCAAGGAGCACACCGACTTTGGCAAAGAGGTGCTGCCGGCAGCCATCGGCAAATACCATCTGCAAGCCTATCTCTTCCAGGGTTACTGGGAAGACATCGGCACCATCGAGGCTTTTTACCGGGCCAATCTGGCACTGGTGCAGCAGCCCAACCCGCCCTTCAGCTTCTTCGACAGCGAAATGCCCATCTACACCCGCCCGCGCTTTTTGCCCCCCAACAAAATCCTCGACTCCCAGATCGTCAACTCCATGATCGCCGATGGCTGCATCATCAAAAACGCCCAAATTCGCAACTCCATCATCGGCATTCGCAGCCGCTTGGAGGCCAACACCATTGTGGAAAACACCCTGGTAATGGGAGCCGATTACTACGAGTCGGCAGAAGAGCGACAGGCCAGGCTGGAGGAAGGGATCCCACCGGTGGGCATCGGGGCCAACTCTCACATTGTCAACGCCATCGTGGATAAGAATGCCCGCATTGGGCGCAATGTCCGCATCCTCAACAAGGATCACGTCACCGAAGCGCAGCGGGAAGAGGAAGGGATCTGGATCAGCAACGGCATCGTCACCATCATCAAAGACTCGGTGATCCCGGACAACACCATCATTTGAGGGGGAAACAGGCCGGCCCTGGCCGAGAAGGGGGCAGGATGGGGCTGACAGGCCCTTGCGCAGAAACGGCGAGGCTTTTTCTGTTAAGATGGATACCAAGAGCTTCAAAACAAAAGACTGTGAGATCGCTGGAGTGTGTTTAGTAGAACTTCGCCCATTGCCGCTTTGGAAGTTTACGATCCGCAATTGATCTGCCGCTATTACCGCTGGCGCCTGCCCCAAGTGATCGGTCGGGCGCTGGCCATTCTCTGGCCTTTCTTGTGGTTTGTCCTCTGTTTGCGCTGGGATCAACTGTGGGGACACACTGATCGCAATGTGGGACGGCGCTCGGTGCAGTTGCGAAAGCTGCTCACCGACCTGGGGCCAACGTTCATCAAGGTGGGTCAGGCCCTCTCCACCCGCCCCGATCTGGTGCGCAAAGACTACCTAGAAGAACTCACCCAACTGCAAGATCAACTGCCGCCATTTCCTTCCGAGCAAGCATTTGCCCGCATCGAATCCGAGTTGGGCCGTCCGATTGCCGAGATCTTTGCCCAGATCTCTCCAGAGCCGGTGGCTGCTGCCAGTTTGGGCCAGGTTTACAAAGCGCAGTTGCACAGCGGCGAATGGGTGGCGGTGAAGGTGCAGCGACCCCATCTGCGAGAGCAGTTGAGCCTGGATCTGTACCTGATTCGCTGGGCCTCGACATGGCTGGGCCCCTGGCTGCCCTTAAACCTGGGCAGTACTTTGACGGCGGTGGTCGATGAGTTTGGCCGCAAGCTTTTTGAAGAGATCGACTACCTGCACGAAGGGCGAAACTGCGAGCGCTTCGCCGAATACTTCCGCGACGATCCGGATGTGTACGTGCCGCGCATCTTCTGGGCTTACAGCACCCGCCGGGTTCTGACCCTGGAGTGGATCGACGGCATCAAGCTGACGGATGTGGAGCGCATTCGAGCAGCCAACCTGGAGGTGAAACAATTGGTGCGTATCGGGGTGGTTGCTGCCCTCAAGCAATTGCTGGAATACGGCTTTTTCCACGCGGATCCCCACCCAGGTAACTTGTTTGCCCTCACCGATGGCCGTATGGCCTACATCGATTTCGGCATGATGGATCAGCTCACCGAGGAAATGAAGGAGTACTTGGTGGATGCTCTGGTTCACCTGGTGGATCGCGACTACAACGCCCTGATCGATGACTTTGTTCACTTGGGTTTTTTGCAGCCGGATGTCAGCCGCCAAGAGCTGATCCGCGCCCTGGAAAAGGTATTGGCGGATGTGTTGACCCAAGAGGTGGGCAACTTTAACTTCAAAACGGCCACGGATCAGTTCTCTGACCTGATGTATCGCTATCCTTTTCGAGTGCCCTCCCACTTTGCTCTGGTGATCCGCTCTTTGGTCACCCAAGAGGGAGTAGCCCTCAGCCTCTATCCCCAGTTCCGCATCGTCGGTGTGGCCTATCCCTATGTGGCCAAGCGCCTGCTGACGGACGAATCGCCTCGTATTCGCCAACGGCTGCTGCAAGTGTTGATCAAAGACGGCAAGTTCCGCTGGAACCGCCTGGAGAACCTGATTCAAATTGCCCGCAGCGATGGGGAACTGGATTGGTTGCCCACCGCCCAAATGGGCTTGCGCTACCTGATGTCGGAAGAGGCCCGCGATCTGCGCCGCCAGTTGGTGCTTTCCCTCACAGAAGATGATCGCCTTCACTTTGAGGAGCTGCAGCGCCTGTGGCGGTTGATCAGCCCTGAACTTTCCCCGGCCTACCTCTGGCAGGCGACGCTGAGATCCCTACCCTCGACCGGCGATCTGCAACACACGTTTGCCGAGTTCAGGGATCAGGTGCAAGCCCATCTGGAACATCTTAGCCGCTGGCGGCCACCTCAACCCTGGTCGGATTTGCTGGCAGGAGTGGGACAGGAAAGATAGAACGGAAGAAGGTGGCTCAAGTTTAAGTTTGTTGTTTATTGAGCTGGACAGAAGCGTGGCAGATCAGAAAGGTGATTTCATTGCGGGTGTAGTGACCGGCGCCGTGTTGGGAGGGATCATCGGCGGGGTGATCGGGTTTGTGCTTGCCCCTCGACTCAGCAAGGGATCCGCCGAAGGCCAACGCCGGGATCCAGATCGCCTCAACGGCACCTCCGCAACCCCTGAACGACCGCGCCTCAGTGCTTCAGGTGAGCCCGCCATGTCCAGCGACTGGAAGAAGTGGGAAAATGAGGCAGAACGAATTGCCCAAGCCCGCCGCACTCTAGAGGCCAAGATTGCCGAGTTAAACGAGGCGATCCAGGCCACCCGGGCTCAGTTGCTTGTCAAGGAAGTGCCTGCCCCTGCTGCTGAGGAAAACTCTTGAGCTTGAGCGGGAAGAAGGAACCTCAGGGGTCTCCCGCCCATGTCAAACTAGAGGCGGCAATGGCTTTCTGCCTTGCATCTTTGGATGGGTTGCCATCGGATGTGAGGTTTGCCTCTGCTGACGGCGTTTGGTCTGTCTGACTGATCTGTGTTTTGTTCATTCCCTTCTCTGAACCGCTATGATGCTTAGCCACTTGTTGTCTCCTCTCGCCTGGATGGGCGGCCTCTCTCTGGGGTTGGTCTACGGCACTGCCGGGTCGTTGCTGTTCCGCTCCCTTTACCAGTTCATCGTCATTTACAATGCTCTGCTGATCGTGCGGATCTTGCTGAGCTGGTTCCCGCAACTGAACTGGTCTAACCCCATCCTGTCGGTGCTCAGCCAACTCACCGATCCCTATCTCAACCTGTTCCGCGGCATCATCCCCCCCATTGGCGGCTTGGACTTTTCCCCCTGGCTGGCCTTCATTTTGCTCAGTTTTGCCATGCAGGTGGTGGGCCAGTTTGCCTAGCCGCTGTAGCACTGGATTCATCTGGATAGGCCGGGATCCCTTTACGATGGAGAGCTGCTTTTTTCGTTGCCCGCCATGCAGATCCCCGGCGTTGCCCACTACTGGCTGCTGAATGCTCAGGTTCCCCTGTCGGTACTGAAGGAGGCGGTGCGGGGGGCTGTCCCCAACCGCGATAACCTGGTGTTGCTGGATCTGGAAATTGAAGGGGGGCAGATCCGCCAAATCCGGCTGGCAACAGGGATCCCGCCCCAGGGGATCCCCAGCGTGGATCTAAGGCGGGGCCAAGTGTGGCCGTGTTTTGTGGACATCCATACCCACCTGGACAAGGGACATGTGTGGCCGCGCACCCCCAATCCCGATGGTACCTTTGCCGGGGCGAGGCAGGCCGGCCAGGAAGATTGGGTGAAGATGAAGCAAGCCTATGACGGGGATCCGGAGCGGTTTCGGGAGGATCTCTACCGTCGCTTCAGCTTTGGTTTGCGCTGCAGCTATGCCCATGGATCCCAGGCGGTGCGCACCCATCTGGCCTGTGAGAACCCTCAAGTTATGGGGGCCAACTGGGAGGTGTTTGTCCAGTTGCGCCGAGAGTGGGCGGGCAAGCTGGAACTCCAGGCGGTCACGCTTCTGAGCTTGGATACCTTTCTCACCCCTGCAGGGGAAAAGCTGGCGGACAAGGTGGCGGAAGTGGGCGGGATCCTGGGTGGGGTGGCGGCGATGGGGCCGGAACTGGATCGGCAATTGGATCGGGTGTTTGCCCTGGCCAAGGAGCGGGGCTTGGCTCTGGACTTTCATACGGATGAGACGGATGATCCGGGATCCATCACATTGAGACACGTAGCAGCGGCGGCCTTGCGCAACGATTTTCCCCATCAGGTGGTGTGTGGCCATTGCTGTAGCCTGGCCGTGCAACCGCCGGAGGTGGCCCACAAGACTATGGCCTTGGTCAGAGAGGCGGGAATTGCCGTGGTCAGCCTGCCCATGTGTAACCTATATTTGCAAGCCCGTAACCCCGGCCATACCCCCCGCTGGCGGGGAGTGACGCTGTTGCATGAGCTGAAGGCTTTGGGCGTGCCGGTGATGATAGCCAGCGATAATTGCCGGGATCCCTTTTATGGCTTTGGGGATCACGACGGCCTGGAGGTGTTCCGGGAGGCCACCCGCATTTTGCACCTGGATACCCCCTATGGGGATTGGCCACAGGCGATTACCACCACCCCTGCCCGCATCATGGGCTTGACCGAGCGAGGGCAAATTGGGGTGGGGCTGCCGGCAGATCTGGTGCTGTTCAAAGGACGTGGCTTTGATGAGCTGCTTTCCCGTCCCCAGCATGACCGAGTGGTGTTGCGTCAGGGGCAGGCCATCGACACGGCTTTGCCGGACTACAGCGAATTGGACGACCTGATGGAGAACGTGGGGGCAGCGCTCAGCCCCAAGAAGTAGAGCAGGGCTATTTTGAGCAGTGAAACAGCGGGGGGATCCCTGACATTTCTCCCCAACCTGGGAAAAAGGTGGGTCGATTATTCCCAGATTAAGGTGAGATCCACCACAAAGCCAGGGAGAACGGGATCCCCAGACAAGCTGGTAGGTCGCTCCAAAACTTGCACCGGCTGACCTGTGCGATAGACATAGACCTTCCCGCTTTCCGGGTCGATTAACCAGCCCAGTTGGGATCCGTTGTCCAGGTACTCCTGCAGCTTGGCCTGAAGGGTGGCCAGCTCGTCAGTAGGAGACTTCAGTTCCAGCACAAAGTCAGGGCACAGAGGAGCAAACCGACGGCGCTGCTCTGGGGTGAGCTGCTGCCAGCGCTCTTTGGGCATCCAAGCGGCATCGGGAGAGCGAATGGCCCCATTGGGCAAGGCAAAACCGGCGGAAGAGTCAAAGGCCACACCAAGCTGAGTTTGCCGGTTCCACTGCCAGAGCTGGGCGCTAAGGCTCAAGTTTTGACGACTGCTTTCGCTGCCTGCAGGAGCCATGGCGATCAGTTCTCCTTGGGCGGTGCGTTCCAGGCGCAGCTCAGGATTCCGCCGGCAGAGCTGCTCGAAAACTTCATCGGTTAAATTCACAGCCGGCTGCAGGTTGAGGGCGATCATCATCCTTCCTGGGCAAAACTCTCAGGGTATGGGGCCTGTGGCTCGTATTGATCCCCTAGGATGGAGCGTATTTTTTGGCGAGGGGCGCGAAGGGCTGGACTTCTACCCAACTCTCGGCTTTGGGCCAAGACTTCTGGTACCCACTGTGACATACTCCCGCACTCATGCCGACACATAGAGTGCAGGCTTCAAGGGCTCCGTCCCGCTGGCGCGAATGGGAGGGCAACCCGACAGAGGAAGTGCCGTAGCAGAACCAGGAACCGGAATCCTCGCCCTTTATGACGGGGAGTATGTCAAAGGGGTCAAGTGCCATCAGGTGAAAGTCCTCCTATTGGGGATCCCTGTGGGCAGCCAGAATGGCCTGAGCAGCCAGGTGGCCGGAGAGGGTGGCCCCTTCCATGCTGTCGATGTAGTCTTGGGCGGTGTAGCTGCCGGCAAAAAAGAAGTTGGGTATTGGGGTCTTTTGCTGTGGGCGATAGGGATCCATGCCCGGCGCTTCTCGATAGAGGGAGTGGGCCAGTTTCACCACGCTGTACCAGGTCATGTTCAGTTGCCGGGATGAAGGAAACAGCTCGTGGACTTGGTGCAACACGTGCTGGGCAATTTGCTCGTTGGGCATGGAAATGAAGGGATCCCCCGGCGTGAGCACGCATTGTAGCAGGGATCCCTGGCCCGGCTTGTAGTAGTCGGCGGGGCTGGTGAGGGCCAGATCGGCAAAGCAGGAAAAATCGGCATCGGCGGTGTAGAGGAGATTGTCGATACCCAGAGCCTCTGGGTGTTGGCTGGCTCGTTTGGCCTGGCCTTGGGGGTTCAGCTCCGTCACCCAGCCATCGAAGCGCAACTGCACCGTGGCCACAGGTACGGATTCCAGCTTGTAGAGGTTGTCGAACTGAGGCCACTGCCGCCATACTTCCGGGATCAGCCGTTTGGCCCCTTCCACTGCCGTTGCACACACATACACATCTGCCTCCACCCGCTCTCCATTGGCCAAGAGCAAGCCGGTCACCGCGTAGGGAGGAGAGTCGTTCACTTCAATGCGGCTGACCCCTCTGCGGGTGTGGATCTGGCCCCCACGGGCTTGGATGTAGCGGACGATAGGCTGAGTGAGATAGGTGTCCGGGGATCCCTTGAGGAAATTGAGCTTGGAGGCCTCTGTTTTGCTGGCAAACATCTGAAAGATCGTCAGCATGCAGCGGGCAGAAATCTGCTCTGTATCGATAAAGCCCAAGGCATAGGCAATCGGGTTCCACATCCGCTTCAGGCTACCCTCGGATCCCCCATGCCGCCGAAACCAATCGGCAAAGCTCATCCGATCCAAGGCGCGAATTTGCCGCATTGCCCCTTCATAGTCCAGCAAGCCGCGAATCAAAGGGCTGGTGCCCAGCGCCAAGGCGTTGCGCAGCTTGTCCGCCCAAGAGAGCTGCTCGGTGGTGAAAAAAGCTTTGAGGCCGTTGAAAGGCGCCCCCAGGGGAAAGCGAAAATCCAGACTGGCCGTTTGCCCACCTCGGTTGACAAAGGTGTGGGTGTGTTGCTTGGGCAGCAGGTTCTCGTAGGCCCCCACCTTTTTCATCAGGGCAAACAAATTGCTGTAGTTGCAGAAAAAAACGTGCAGCCCCATCTCGATGTGGTTGCCATCGGCATCCTGCCAGGATCCCACCTTGCCGCCGACAAAAGGCCGCGCCTCGTAGAGCTGCACCTCGTGTCCTGCCTCGACCAAATCGACTGCCGTCACCAACCCGGCCAATCCGGCCCCAATAATGGCTACCCGCATAGCAATACCCTCAAACAGGCGCTGCCCGGGATCCCGCCCAGACTTTGCGCAACTGCAAAGAAAGATGAACTTCTCTCATTCTGGAACAAAATGCGCCAGGGATCCCTGACTTGACAAACCACCGCAAAACTTGCCATCATAAATTTCCCAACGCGGATGTAGCTCAGTGGTAGAGCTTCTCGTTGCCAACGAGACGGTCGCGCGTTCGAATCGCGTCATCCGCTCTTTGGGCCCTCACCCCCAGCCCCCCTCCCCTCAGAAGAAGGGAGTTGGCTAGCGCTTGTAAAAGGTCTCTAGGCTATGGCGGTCGCCCACAAAGCGCCAGTGCCAGGGTTCGTAATTCACCCCCTGAGGGTTGTTTCTGGGGAAAGACAGCTCAAAGCCAAAGCGGGCCGCGTTGCTCTGCAGCCACTGGAAGGCCGGGGTGGTCTCAAAGGCTTCTTGAGTATCCCACTGCGGAAACCCGGCATCCCCAAGGTCGATGGCATAGCCAGTGTGGTGCTCGCTGTAGCCAGGGGGAGCACTGACAGCAGCTCGTTCTTCGGGTCGCAAGGCTCGGGATTGAGCCAATTGAAAAAACAAGAATTCCTGATCCGCAATGGAGCGAAACCCGGAAATGGGGACAAGGCGGATCCCGGCAGCTTGAGCTGCTTCGCTCATGCGAAGGTAACTTTCGGCAGCCGCCTGGCGCAGGCGCACCTCTCGACCACGGTAGCTGCCCACCACCCGCAAGCTGTCTGCAGGGGCTTCGGAATAGGCATAGTGCCCCAACAGAGAAGGTCGCCCATTCTGCACAGTTGGCTGCGGCAGAGAGGGCTGACCGGCTTCCTCCAGAACTTGGGGATCCGCCGCCTGCTGGGATCCCGGTAACTTCTCTATCCCCCAACCCGCCAGGAGCACTAGCCCAACCAGCACCAGGCCCAAGACTAGACGGGACCTCAGGGCAGGCACCGAACTTTGCGCTTTTTTCGCCGGAGTGGACTGGCGACGGGCGACCGGAATGTCGTCGTTCATGCGCAAAGGCCGGGATCTAGCGAGGAGTACTGAAAAGAGGCAGCGTTTCTACAAACCCAAATCCGCCAAAATATCGCGGGCATGGGTTTCGGTATTGATGTTCTGGTAGACCTTGGCAATTTTGCCCTCGCCATCAATGACGTAGGTCACCCGCTTGGCATAGCCGCCCCCATCCACATCGTAGGCGCGGGTAATCACCCCACTGCTATCCACCAGTAGGGGGAAAGGCAAGTTGTACTTTTCGGTGAACTTTTGGTGAGAAGCTTGGTCGTCCATGCTCACCCCCAGCACCACCACGTCCTTGCTTTGGTAGTCGGCGTAGGCGTCGCGGAATCCACAGGCTTCTTTGGTACAGCCGGGGGTGTCGTCTTTGGGGTAAAAATAGAGGACAACGGTTTTGCCGGCAAAATCAGCCAGCGAAACCTGGTTGCCTTGGGTGTCAGTGGTGTTGAACCCAGGAGCAGGGGTGCCAACAGCGAGAACCATAGGTGCGTGACCCAAAAAGTGTGATGAATAGGGCTGCCCTCAGCATTTTCTTCAGCCCTGCTTGTCTCTGTCAAGGCATTACCGCTCCAGCTTGGCATTGCAACTCAGCCACCAGCTCTTGAAGCTCCGCCGATAGATTGCCGGGCAGCCGTCGCCTCAGAATCTCTGCCAACGATCGATAATACCACAGGGATCCCTCTTTTCCGGCGGAAAACCGCTGCCAGAGTTTATCCCCCAGTTGGCGAAAATCCCGCAAGATGCAGCGGGCGTTGTGCAGCTTGTCAGAGGCGGCCACCAACAAAACCGAGGCATTTGCCGTTTCCAGGTGCTTCAGGTAGGCGGTTTTGCGCTCTTTCCAGTTTTCTTTGGGCTCGCCTCGGGAGCCATCGCTTTCGGTATCCGTACATCCCAGGATGATCTGCAGCACCCGTTCTCCAAAGTGCTCCCGGATCTGTTGCTCAATCTGGGCCCGGGGCTCGCCTGTGTTGTGGGGGCCGTCCTCTAGGCTGTCGTGGAGCAGAGCGGCAATCGCTTCATCTTCATCCGCCCCATGCTCCAGGGCGATGGCTGCTACGGCCAACAGATGGCTGAGGTAAGGGATCCCGGTTCCCTTGCGGGTTTGAGAAGCATGCCAGCGATGGGCATAGTGCATTGCCTGCACAAACCGCTGTGTGAGTTGCGTTGACATCTGGACTCTCCAATTGGGGTTAAGTTGACTGCTGGGGCAAGGTTGATCCAAGCGAGTCTCAGGCGTTGAGACTGCAAATCAGAAAATGGGATGAGCACTTCTGATCACTTCAAACAAGGTTAAGACGCTGTGCCGCCTACCCTCAACCCCAGCCCCTCTCCCTGCCTTGGGAGAGGGGAGTCAGGGATCGATGTAACTGTGCTGAGATGGCAAGGTTCAGCCGGTGGCCGGAGTCTGTTTTGCAGGCAGCGGCACCAGCGTTCCTGTCCCCTGCCAAGCGCACAAATCCACGAACTGGTCGGCTATCCGAATTAACGCCGGGTTCGTGTTCGGCCTGTAGGCGGCTACCTCCAGCCGGCAGCCTTGGCGGCGGATATGCTTGAGGGCCGGCACAAAATCTCCATCCCCACTCAGCAGCAGCACCGTCTCGTAGTGGGAGTGCATCGCCATCAAGTCCACGATCAGCTCCCCATCCAGATTGGCTTTGCGGCTGCCGTCGGCGTGGATCACCACCGGCTTGGTGACCACCCGATAGCCCTGTTTTCTCAACTCCCGCAGGAAACGACGCTGAGCTAGGTTGTGGCGATCCACCCCGCTGTAGACATGCACTTCCATCTCGGATCTGCCCTGGGCCAGCCAGCTGAGCAGACTGGGATAGTCGAGATGGGATCCCCACTGCTGGGCGCTGGCGTGGAGATTGGCCGCGTCGATGAACACCCCCAGGGCTTTGCGGGGAAAAGCAGGGTTCGGCTGGGATGCCACCAGCTGCTGCAGGTGTTGGAGTTGCGCCTGCACCAACTCCAGTTGCTCCAAAGTCACTTGGGGCTGGGATACCGGCAGAGCATTCAACCGCAGCTCCACGGCTTTTAACCGCTGCTGGATTTGCTGGATGGCCTGGGTGATGGGGGCCAGCTGTTGCCGCACGGACAGATGAGACGTGGGCCGAGCTTCGAGGGCGTCGATCCGCCCTTGTAATGTTTCCAGTTGGGCCGCCGTCTGCTGCTGCTGTACCCAGATGGGCTCCAAAACCTTTACTTTCTGCTCGAGCTCTTGAATGGCTTCAGCCGGGGAAGCCAAGGTCTGCTGCAGAAGGGACGGTTCAGCAGTGAGCCGAGCGTCCAGCACCTCGAAACGCGCTTGCAGGGTCTCCAGTTGGGTTGCTGTCTGTTGCTGCTGTGTCCAGGTCTGTTCCAGAACTTGGCCAAGCTGTTCTTCGCGGCGGCGGATGGCAGGGTAGGCTGCTGCCAAAGGTAAGAGCCCCCAGATCACTTGGCGGGTCACCAGGGCCGTCACCCCCAGGGCCAGGGATCCCGTCCACAGCCAGGTTAAGGGGAAGGCAGAAGCCCTATTCATACTCATACTCATAGTCAGCTCTCCTCAGTTTGGGTTATCGATCTGCTCGGTTGCCAGGATTTCACCTCACTCACATGGGCCACCTCAGGGATCCCTCTCGAAGATCGAGATGCCCAGAACTCCCAGAGGCATCGAAGAGGAGCAATTCAGCAACTGCAGTATGCCGGCTGTTGGAAGGGGGAGCTTCCAATCGTTGGACACACCCATTCCCCTTGGTATCAAACGGATCGGTTATCGAAAGCGGGCTTAAACTTGTTCCTCTTAGCCGACGGGCTCCGTGCTCAGCTTTGAGGGGCAGGAACCTCCGACGGAGCAAGCTCAGTTGGGGATCTCGATGGTTACGTTAGCCAACTGCACATCGTCATGATCCACCCAGGCTCCACCGTGCCGGATGACTGTATCACCTCCCAGCGGCACCGAGATGTGCAGGGATCCCCCGAAAAGGGGAATGCTGATCGGCACTTGGGGGCCACGGGTGACCATGCTGGGCTCAATCAGGGTTTTGCCGGTGCGCAGGGTAACAGTGTTCAGGCCCAGGCGCAGATGTTGCAGCGGCAGGGGAATCTGTAGGTTATCTCCCCCCAGGTGAATCTGCTCGATTTCCACCCCGTTCAGAATGACCTGCATGGGAGACATATTGGCGCTGGGGATCCGGGATTGACCGGCCCGATAGGCGGCAGCTGTATCCAACCCAATCAGGGATCCAATCCGCAAAACCGGTGGGCGCGAAGGCAGGCGTTGCAAAGTGAAAGAGCGGGTCATCTCCACCCCTTGGGCAGGGCCCAAAAATTGCCCGGCGGCAGCCGATTCCGGTGAGTACTGGTTATCCCCCAGGCGGATGACATTCGCCTCCAGCACCAAAGTCGTATTAGGATCCCAGCGCTCCAACTGCAATTGCCAAGGCCGATCCCCGCCGGCTTGACCGCTGCCTGTACTTTGGGAATAGGGCAAGTAATTTTCCAGCCGCGCCACCAAAATTTCTTCTGCCGGCAGCGGCCCTGGCAGGCGAAACCGACCCTGGGCATCGGTGCGCACCGAAATACCCGCCCCCGGAATGGCCACCTCCGCCCCGGCCAAGGGCTGCCCTGTCAGCCGATCCACCACCTGTCCCGAATAGGCGGAATCCAACTGCACCTGTCCTGTGGGCGCATCCGTTGCTGCCTGAATGCGCTGCTGCAACACCTGCCAATCGGCTTCTGTGATCCGTCCATCCTGGTCGACATCGGCAGCTCGAATCTGGTTGTCGGTCAGTCCCCGTTCTCCACGCAAGTAGGCCCCCAACAGGTTGAGATCCTGCACCGTCAAACGGCCATCCCCGTCCAAATCGCCCGCTTGAAAGGGCTGCGCTTGGGCAAAAGACACGCCTATCCAACCCAGGCCAAGGGATCCCAGCAGCAAGAGAGAATGAACAGAACAGGAGACCCTAGACATTGCAACTCTCCTGGGGAAAGAGCCGGAAGGCATTGTTCATGTTCTAACGTAACTTGCCTCTTCGCAGCAGGGTTGACCGAGCCGGTGTAGAGTACTCTTGAGCGCAATTCTGCCGGTTCGCCTTTGGCTGCAGGAGCCGAAAACTTGATGGTAGGATAACCGTGGTGACTTGCTTGTCCTATGGCTCGATACTCCTGCGTTACCCAGCTTGTGGGCTCAGCCGAGCAGCTAAGCGAGTCGATCCGCGCCGTTTTGGAGCGCTGCCAACTCAATGTCCTCCACAGCAGCCCTGATTACTGGGTGGCCGGTGAGCCTCCCGGAAAAAATCCCCACACCAAACTGGTCACGGTGGAAGTGTTTGTGGATCGCACCCTCCAGGCTGCCGACGGCTCTGTACAGGTGACCTGCATTGCCAAAAATGAAGAGCTGCCCCTAAAAAGCGTTAACCACTGCCAACAAACCTTTGACCGACTGAAGGCAGAGCTAGCCCAGTTGCAAAGTCAACTTCAGCTTGCTGCCCAACAAAAAGATGCCTTACGATAGCTAGGCTGAGTTTGCTTTGATCCCATGGCGCGTCGCTGCCAACTAACCAACAAGAAACGCAACAACGCTTTTGCCATCTCCCACTCCCACCGGCGCACCAAGCGTCTGCAGGAAGTCAATTTGCAGTGGAAGCGCATCTGGTGGGAAGAGGGTAAGCGGTTTGTTCGTCTGCGCCTTTCCACCAAAGCCTTGAAGACTCTCAAGGCCAAGGGTATAGGAGCCATGGCCCGGGAAGCTGGGATCGACCTCAGCCGGTTTTGAGCTTTCTCTTTAGCCCGGTTGTCCTTGACGGCTCCAACCTCACAGCAAGCCAAAAAGCTTACGCGACTTGGGCTGCAAACCCGCCAGCAAAGTGTTGAGGGTATCCCGTTGGGTAAGCTCGTTGGTGCCGCTGGCCCGCTCAATCAAGAGCTTGCGCATTTCGTCGGAGAGTTTGGCATCGGTAAAATCGGCTCCACTGAAGAGCGTATCTTCAATCTGAGCATCCTGTAGGTTGGCCCCCACCAAAATGGCCTGTTCCAGGTTGGCAAACTGAAGCTGGCAACTCACCAAGGCGGCCTGGGAGAGGTTGCAGCGAGATAGGTTAGCCTGGCGGAAGTCGGCGGCAAAGAAGTTCCCCTCCGCTAGGTTGGCAGCCACCAAGCTGGCTTCGCGAAAGATGGCATGGCTGAAACGGCCCCCCTGAAAGCTGCTTTTGTCCAGTTTGGCGGCGGTAAAGTTGCTGTAGTCCCCCAGAGCCTGGCTAAAGCTGGATCCCCGTAGATCTGAGGCGGTAAAATTGGCCCGCTCTAGCTCAGCGCGGCGAAAGTTGCACAGACGTAGGTCGGCTTGCTGCAGGCTGATCGAGCGCAGGTTAGCCCGCGTCAAATTGGATTTGGGCATCTGAATGCGGTCGAACAGGCCCCGCGAGAGGTAGGCATTCTCCAGGTTGGCACCCACCAGGGAGCGCCCCTCACGCAAGGCTTCCAGCAAGTCCCGCGTGGTTTCAATGCGAACCGGATTCGAGGGTTGAGAAGGGGGAGCACTCACGGATGGAGCATTCCTCACAGTTAGGCCAGAAACCCGGCCAACCCAGCCGTAAACTGGGGGCCAACAGGGATCCCACCTATCAAGCTAACGTTTGCGCCGCCTGCCGAGGTTAAGAGGATGTTAAAAAGACAACCCTGCATCGAGCTTTCCAGAGGGGGCCTTCTCTTGTGGAAACAGCCTACCGGGGGAGAGCCATCGGCTCCGATTTGTTGCATACTCGGGGCAGCCTTTCGTGAGTGAACCGCACCTCCCATGCAGGTAGCTTTCATTGTCGATCCATTGCCTCAGTTGCAGGTGGGCCATGACACCAGCATTGCCCTGATGGAAGCTCTGCAGAAACGGGGACACCGCATTTTCTGCCTGGGCCTGGCGGATCTCTACTGGGATCAAGGGGAAACTTGGGGATCCCTTGAGGAAATCCGGTTGGATCTGCAAGCGGATCCCTGGTATGAGGTCAAAGACCAAAAACTGCTGCCCCTGAGCCAAATGCAGGCGGTGTGGATGCGCAAGGATCCGCCGGTGGATACGGCCTATCTCTATGCCACTTACCTTTTGGATCGTCTCTCCCCCAGCCGCACACTGGTGCTCAATCATCCTGCCGGGATCCGCTCGGCCAACGAAAAGCTCTATGCCCTGCAATTTCAAGAGTGGATCCCGCGCACCCGCGTCAGCAGCAACAAACGCCTGCTGCGTCAGTTCGTCGAACAGGAAGGACAGGCGGTGCTCAAGCCTTTGGGTGGCAAAGGTGGGGAAGGGATCCTGAGGGTCAATGCCGGGGATCCAAACCTCAACTCGTTGATTGAAATGAGCACCCAATTTGGTCGGCTGCCCGTGATGGTGCAAGAGTATTTGCCACAGGCGGCGGCAGGAGATAAACGCATTTTGTTGCTGGAAGGAGAACCTTTGGGCGCCGTCAATCGGATCCCTGGAGAGGGCGATTTTCGGGGCAATGTTGCTGCCGGCGGTCGAGTGGAAAAAACCAAGATTACCGAAAAAGAACGGGCTCTCTGCGGGGCTTTGGCACCGGTGCTCAGGCAGGAGAAGCTGTATTTTGTCGGGATTGATGTTATCGGGGAACGACTAACCGAAGTGAATGTAACCAGCCCAACGATGCTGCGAGAACTCTGTCAGTTGGAAGGAGTTGATCTGGCGGATCAAGTGGCTCAGTGGCTGGAAAAGAAGGTGCCCGTCAAGGGCTGAATGACTACCCACCAGGATGTTTCTGGGATCCGGCGCGTCTGTTGCATGGCAGGGATCCCGTCTATCCAGGGAATCCATAGGGATCCCATGAATTCAGAAAGACATAATTATAGCTTAAGGTTGAGATCAGCTTCTTTTGGTCGGCAGATAGAAAATAAAAAGCCCCACAAGGGGGCTCTGCCGCGACCAGTCAGCGACTTATAAAACTCTAGAGCAATATAAAGAAAAGCTCCATGAATAGGCCGTATTGAACACCGTATTGAGCACAGTTTTTAGAATCTCAGAAAAAAGGCTAAATCCTCGGAGTTGTTATCTTTTTTTTAGATTTTTCGGCCCGAGGCTAATCCCGAGCCCCTTCTGTTTTGCTGGGGTGAGCTTTGAGTTGCTGCTCTTGCCCAGTGGGTTACGAGTCAGCCGGTGGCCTTTCCCGTCCCACCCAGCGCCAGATGGTGGGCAGCAGCACTGCCGCCAATCCGCACTTCACCAAGTCTCCTGGGATAAAAGGGAAGACCCCTTTGTTGAGGACGGCCAAGATCGAGGTGGGCTCAACATTCTGGTTCAGCCACACCCCCAGCCAAGTGGCTCCCAGCAAAAAAATCAGAGCTGAGCAGGACAACATCGCCAGCGCCATCTTCCAGGGGTTGCGATCCACGCCCCAGCGCTCCACCAACCAACCCATCAGCCCTGCAGCCAGGGGAAAAGCCAACAGGTAGCCCCCCGTCGCCCCGGCCAAGTGGCCAAGCCCGGATCTGCCACCGCTGAAGAAGGGCAATCCCAGGATCCCTTCCAGCAGGTAGACCAGCAACGTGAGAAAGCCCAGCCGTGCCCCAAAGCCTGCCCCCACCAGCATTACTCCAAAGGTTTGCCCGGTAATCGGTACCGGCGTGAAGGGCAGAGGGATCCGCACCTGAGCCAGGGCAGCTACGAACAAACTTCCCCCCAGAACCAGCAGGAGATCCCGAACTCGGGAAGGGCGAGGCAGAACAGTTTGCGCCAAGGGTGTGTGAACAAAGGTAGCAGTCATGAGAGGTTTGCACTCCTGTTTACCCGAAGACTGAGCTTAAGGCCCCGTCCCATCGCTGCGCGGAAGCAAGCCAGTAGGGCGGGGAGTATGTCAGGGTTTCAGAATACAAGAATTCGGTTACCGAAAAACTGGGTTTGAAGCCCCGCCCTTTAAAGCGGCTTTGTGCTACGCTGCCTGCAGTGCCAGGGTAGTCAGCCGCTCTCGCCCACAGCAGCACAGGGCGCATTGTTCGCGTAAACGGGCTGTAGGCCCTAAACCCGACAGCCTGACGGTTGGATCCGACCTCAGTGGGTTTTGTGGTTGTTGTTTACAACGGCACCTAAAGGTACTCGGGAACCACCCTGTGTGCTGGCGAGTACGTAGCGCTGGGGAGCTGCGTGGCAGCAACGTTGAGGTCGAGGATGATCCCACGCTGCTCATTTTGCACCCTGTGCATCGGAAAGAGCCATAAAGCCAAGCAGGGGCTAGATGGATTCTTGCGGCACTTCTGAGCCCTTTTCAGGTTGAGCAACACTGGGCCGGTTCTGGCGAGTTGCTTGTACAATCGCCACCGTAAGCAAATGGGAGAGCAGACCCACAGGCCCGGCAAACAAGCACAAAATCAGAGAATGGGTTGTCCATACTCGCTTATCCCACCCTTCCAAGAAGATCCAGCGGCCCACAAACAAATCCATGACGATGTAGTGTACCCATCCCGTCGCCATAACGGCGGGTTGACTGAATAGGTCGGTTAGGCTGGTCAGAGACAGTTGAGGGTCGGAAAATTCCTTGAGGACATCCGCGTTGAACCCGGTGACCAAAAGATACAAATAAACCGCCGCCAAAATAGCGATGGGCAAAAGCGATTCCATCACCTTGCGGGTTACCTTCCAACCCGGCAGCAGAATCATCAAGGCCCAAAAGGGCAAAGCAAACCAGTTGGCCCCGTTAAAGATCATCTCCAGCATGCTTGGAACCCCCAACGCTACCTGTCCATTATCGGCCTAATGCCCCCTGGGGATCCCTGCAGTAGCGGGTGGAAATGGATGGGAGTTATTCCTGACTTGCCCTGAAGTTTTTTTCTGGAGCCAGAGGGATCCCGGTCGCTATTCCGGTTGGCGGAGCCTAGCAGTCGCAATGGAGCTGACCGCACGGCCACTGTCGGTGGTGGCAGCAATGCGGGAAATGCGGGATCCAGTGTCGGTCATGGCCCAGAAGCTGCTGATGCTTTTGGCGGTAGAGGTGGGTTGAGCCGGGCCGATGGGGGATTCTACTGCCACAGAGTCTGGAGATTTCTCCTGAGAAGGGAGCAACACCACAGGTTCCTCACCCCGTTGGGCTGCTGCAACTTTTGGGGCGGGATGTTCTGGTGTGGGCTCAGGGGCTTCTTCTTTGCGGGCGGCCTCTGCAGCAGGGACATTCCGGGGAGAGGGCTGCTGAACCAGCCTCTTGTCAAGGGGTGGTCGTGGCGCGGCAGCGGGGGGTGCAGGGGGGGCTTGGCCGGCGATCTTTCCCCATAAGGCTTTGAGGAGTTGCCACATGGCTGGGTTGGCTACTGAGGGAGAGAGCAGTGAGGAATGGTGTTATCCTGCCATGCTCTGGCCTGAGAATCCATTCCCTCTGCCAGTCTTGATAGAGCAAAGTCATAACGAGTATGATTAAGTAGCTTGCTTAGGGAGAAAGTTCAACATGGCGCAGATTCGCGAGATTCCCCTTGCCCAAATTCGCCGCCCTTTGCCGCGGCAAACGGATCCGGATAAGGTGCAGGCGCTGATGGCTTCCATTGAAGCAGTCGGCCTACAGGAGCCCATTGAGGTTTTGGAAGTGGAAGGGGAGTATTATGGGTTCTCCGGCTGCCATCGCTACGAGGCATTTGTCCGCTTGGGCAAGGAGCGGATTCCCTGCCGGGTGCGAAAAGCGCCACGTGCTGTTTTGAGGCTACACCTGGCCTGAAAGGGATCCCTTCTGGCCCGGCTCCTCTCCGGCGGTGTAGCCCCGTTCGTAGGCAAAACGCACCAGTTGCGAGCGATTTTCCAGAGAGAGCTTGCTGAGGATGTTGGTCAGGTGAGTTTGCACAGTGCGCGGGCTGATGAACAGCTTCTCGCCGATTTGCTTGTTGGTGAAGCCGCGAATGACTTCCCGAAAGACCCGCTCCTCAGCAGGGGTCAGAGGCAATTCGGGTGGGGTGGGGCGGGGGGCCGCTTCGGGTTTTGGCTGGGACTGCTGTTGGATTAGCCGCAAAATTTCCGATTGGGTGCGGCGGGAGCGTTCAATCTGGGCCTCGATTTTGGCCACCAGTTCCAGGGGTTCAAAGGGCTTGATGATGTAGTCATCCGCCCCCCGCTCATAGCCCTGAACCCGGTCATCGATCTCTCCCCGCGAAGAGAGAAAAATGAAGGGGACGAGCTCGCCGCCGCGCTGTTGGCGCAGTTGTCGGCAAAACTCGAAGCCGTCCATTTCCGGCATCACCACATCTGAAACCACCACATCCGGCTGCTCTTGGGCAAACAGACGCAACCCTTCTACACCCGAAGCGCCTGTACAAACCCGATAGCCATGCTGAGTCAGGTGGCGGCTCAGCACCTTCAGGGAGAGGGGATCGTCATCTACGACCAGTACACGCTTCATGAGAACCCGAGGAGGCTGTCAAGGAAAAGGGTAAAGCGCTATTACCCGTTATCTGTCGCTATTTTAGGGAGACGGACAGGATTCGTCATTTGGCTACGGAGACTGAACCCATGATAGTGGTTTCAAGGGTGGCCTGGTTGAAAGCTGAAGACTACGGTAGCTGTGAAATGAGGGACTGAACCTGGCCCTCTAAGTTCCCATTCCCGAGTACTGTTGCAAGCCTTTGCGCCACAACCAGCGGTTAGCCAGCCAGAGCAGGCCCGTCCAGGCCAGGCCCATGCCAAAGCCGCCCAGAATATCCACCGGGATCCCTGCCCAGAGGCTGGCGGGAAAATGCACCAGGTAGGGGAAGGGTGTCCAGGCCAAGACCTGGCGCACGGGTGGTGGGAACACCTCCAGAGGAGCGATCACCCCCGAGAAAAACAAGTACACCAAAAAATGGAACTGCTCCAAGGCCGTCACCCGTTCCACCCAAAAGGCCAGCAGCGCCAGGGTGTACTGCATGAGAAAGCGCAGGGCAAAAGCTAGGAGAATGGCCAGGGATCCCAGCCCCGCCTGGGCCCAAGAGGGGATCCAAAAGGCAGGGGGGTAGAGGACGAAGAAAAGGGCGATTAAAACCAGGGTAAAGGGGAGACGGGCCAAGCGCTCCATCAGGTGGCTGGCCACATGGTGCCAAGCGGGATCCAGAGGCTGCAACAGGCGAGGAGATAATTTGCCTTCGACCACCTCTCGCTCAAAGTCCCAGATGACCCAGACGATGGTGAACTGGCGCACCAGGAACACCGCCAGAAAGTAGCGGATGAACTCCAGAGCAGACAGCGAGAAGTCTCCTGAGCGGGCTGCCTCGCTCCACACCCCCATCATGATCAGGGGCAGGGATCCGGCCAACACCCACAGGATCAGCTCGGCCCGGTACTCCAGCATGTAGGCGTAGTAGGCGGAGAAGAGGGCACCCAACTTGCGAAAGAAGGCGTTCATGGAGATTCCGGTTGCGCAAGCGCTGCGGAGCAATACGAGACTGGCGGACGCAAAGTGGGCAACAAGCTGGCCAGGCTGACCACCGCTCCCACCACAACAATTGAAGGCGGTGCTACGGGCGAGGGCTGCCCAGCCAGAGTCTGCAGGCGGAGCAGATGAATCTCTTGCTCAGGGGTGGTGCCCCAGCGGATCAGGGCAACTGGGGTGTCGGGAGCTTTCCCTCCGGCCAACAATTCAGCGGCAATGTGGCTGAGGTTGTGCATGCCCATGTAGATCACCAGGGTTTCCACCGCCCCGGCCAAAGCCCGCCAATTGACCTGAGGGCGGTATTTCCCTGCCGCCTCATGTCCGGTAACAAAAGCAACTGAGGAGCTGAGGTCGCGATGGGTGAGAGGGATCCCGGCATAGGCGCTGGCGGCAATGCCCGCCGTAATGCCCGGCACCACCTCCACTGGGATCCCGGCCTGCACCAGAGCCAACATCTCCTCGCCGCCTCGCCCAAAGATGAAGGGATCCCCCCCTTTGAGCCGCACCACCACGGCTGCCGTCCGAGCTTTCTCCATCAGCAAGGCTGTGATCTGCTCCTGGGGCAAGGTGTGAGCGCCGCAGTGTTTGCCAGCATAGATCCGTTCTGCCGTCGGCGGGATCAGATCCAAGATGGGGGCTCCCACCAGGGCATCGTGGATGACCACATCCGCGTGGGCGAGCAGCGCCTTCCCCTTCACCGTCAGCAGCCCTGGATCCCCAGGCCCTGCCCCCACCAAATACACTTTGCCCATCTCAAGTCCTGGTCGCGTCATTGCTGTTGGAAATATCCATTTTGAGGGAACGGGAAAGATTCGGCTATTCCAGCGCCGGGCTAAAAGCCTGGAGTGTCTCCACAATGGCCTGCATCAGTTGAGGATCCCGCCAGAGGGGCGGCTCCACCTGGATTTGGAGCAGAGGCCATTCCCGCTGTAATCGCTGAGCCTGTTCTTGTAGGGCGCGCAGCAGACCGCCTGGAAAGAGAAAAAACGGCAGCACCCGCAGGCGGTATTGGCTGAGGCGTAAGCAATGGATCACAGCCGCCTCCAAAGTGGGGGACTGGGCAGCAAAAGCCACATGCAAGGGGATCTCGGGCAAGCGCCGTTGCACAGTTTGGATCCCTGCTTGGAGCTGGGCGGCAAACCCCGGCAGACGGCTGCCATGGCCAAGCACAATCCAGGCATCTGCCCGTTCGCCGGATTGCCTGAGCGTTGCAGAGCAAGAGGGCTGTGGAGCCAGAATGCGAGCCACCAACAGATCCAGGAGGGCCGGGTGCTGGCCAATGGGGGGTGTTAACCGGATGGGCAGGCGCGGCCAGCGAGCTTGAACCTGCTTCACCGCAGCCGGTAAATCCTCTTCCACATGGGATCCCTCGCCCATAAACAGCGACAGCAGCACCACTTGATCGGGAGATCGGCCTGCGCCCAGCCAAGCTGCCAGCCGTCCTTGAATCTGTTCGGCCAGGGTGAGAGGCTGACCTTCCAACTGGGCCAGCTCCACCGGCTGGGGAGCCAGCTGCTGCTGCACCCGGGCCAACAAATCTGCCAAAGCCTGCTGATAATCGGGATCCCGGCTGCCGTGACAGACCAAAAACACCAGGGGATTGGAGGACATGGCAGAGGTCAGGGCTCCGAGCGGAAGGGTTCCATTTTGCTACTTTAGGGGATCCCGCCAACTTCTCGCGTAGGATCTGCGCGTATGATTTGAAGAGTACACACCCTCTTTCCCAGCTTCGTCAGCCCTTTCCCAGGTTTTCATGTCATTTGAGAATCGTTCCACCGCCCCTGAACTCTTAATCCATGTCTTGCGGGAGGGGTTGACCGAATCTATCCATCATTGCCAAGCTGTCGTGGCCGATAGCCGCGGGCGTTCTCTGGCCATGGCCGGCAACAGCACCACCCCCGTCTTTGCCCGTTCTGCCCTCAAGCCTTTCCAAGCGCTGGCCATGCTCTCCACCGGCATCCGCGAGCGCTACCGCCTCAGCGAGAAAGATATTGCCATCATGTGCGGATCCCATCAGGGCACCACGGCTCATGCGCGGCAGGTGTTCAGTATACTGTGGCGGGCCGATCTGTCTCCCGATTTGCTGGTCTGCCCCACCCCACCCGGCAAGCCCAGCCCCCTGTGCCACAACTGCTCCGGCAAACATGCTGGCATGCTGGTGGCCAGCCGCGCCCAAAACTGGACCTTGTCAGACTACGCCCAGCGGCAGCATCCGGTGCAAGCGCTGGTGCGGGCCAAGTTGGCGGATTTGCTGCAAATGCCCTCGGAGGAGTTTTTGTTTGCGCGGGATGACTGTGGGGTGCCCACCTACCAATTGCAACTGAACCACCTGGCCTCCCTATTCGCCCAACTGACTGCTGGCGAGCGGCCCGACTTGGAATCGGTAGCACGGGCCATGACCCATCACCCGGAGATGGTGGCCGGACAGGGGTGTTTCGACACGGAATTGATGCGGGCCACTCAAGGGGATCTGGTGAGCAAATCGGGTGCTGAAGGGATCCAGTGCATTGGCCGGGTGGGGGAAGGCATGGGCCTGGCCATCAAGGTTCAGGATGGAGCTGCACGGGCCAAGTATGCCCTGGCTTTGCACCTGCTGCAGCGCATGGGCTGGATCCAACCTGCCGCCGCCGAGATGCTGGGGGAGCGCTTCCTCAACGTCGGCCCCTACACCCGCCTAGAAGTAGAAGGGGAACTGCGCATGCCTTGAAGACTCAGCGCTGGAAGGGGTTTTGGTAAGGATTGGGGTTGGAGCTCTGGCCTTTGTTGCGGTACTTAGGATTGATGGTCAAGGTGCCGGATCCCAAACCCCGCTGCGCCAAGAACTCCAGGTTGCGGCGGCGCATGGTGGTGTCGTAGTCGTTCTTGACGCGATCTTCGAGGATGGCCACCTGCTGCAGCGCGCTCAGCAAGATAGCAGCAGCTTGCTCGGAGGTGTAGCCATTCTGGGAGGCATAGCGCACGGCAAACTCGTCGGCTGCTACCTGGGCCTTCTGGCCCTTCTCCGCTTTGCGCAACAGAAACACCGCTGACGCGGCCAAGCCTGCTGCTAAGCCAACGCCGAGGTTATCTCCCATCTGCAGCTCTACCAAAATGCCCATGCTGCCGGCCCCGATCAAGGCGGGATACAGCAACAACGCCGACCAGTTATCCCCCAAAGCCAGCTCTGTGGCCATCACCGCTTCTCGCAGGAAGTAGATCTTCTGCTGGTCAGGGCTCAGCTTCTGCCAACGGCTGAGGTCAATGGCGAAGCGAGAGTATTTCTGCCAGGGAAAGCGCCACAGCGGCTGCACAATCCGAGACTGGTCGGGGGTGCCGATCTCGATCTGCACTTCAGGGCGGATCTCCACCGGGAGAAACTGGATCAGGCGGTCAAAGTCGGAAATGGTATACATGCTGGCACGGTGCGGTTAAAGGAGCGGCTGGAGATCATTACCCCCATAGTATAAGGATCCTAGCCTTCCTTGCAGGCTAGCTCCAAGAAAGCCTTTTGCGATTTGAGGTCTGCGTCCATGCCATCTCACCTGTAATGCCGTCTCACCCTCAACTGAATTGACTGTAAAAACCAGACCAGCTTGTTCTGGATCAGTTGTCATTTTTGCAACGCGCCCATCTTTTGGGCCTTTCTGCCCTTGAGAGGCAGGGGAAGTAGAGGACGCTGTCGGTATGAGTTGACCAAAAAACTGGGTTCAAGCCCCGCCCTGGGGCCTACGGCCCGCTGACGCGAGTAGGGCGGCTTTTTGCTAAAATCCGGCTAGCACGAGTAGGGTTTCCGATGTATTTTGCTCGGAAGCTAAAGTTGGGGTTTTCAGAGCAACTGCAGCATCTGGCTTTAGCCGCGGGCGAGCTATACTCCAAGACCTTGGTTTTCTTTTGGCGAGTGGCACGCAAGAAAGGCTTGTGGTTAAAACCCTCGAGTTTGATGCGCTGGTTTCCCAACAGTAGTGGAAACGAACTTCACGCCCATAGTGCCGATGCAGTGGTACAAAGTTTCTTTGCTTCTCTGAAGTCTTGGTACAAGCGTCGTAAAACGGATCCCAACGCCAAGCCCCCCAAAAGACGGCGGCGCTACTTCAAGGTCATCTGGAAGTCCTCTGCCATTAGGGTTCGGGGTGGGAAGTTAGTTCTTTCCAACGGCAAGACCAACCCGCCTGTGGTTATTCCTTGGGCATGGGATACACCGGTGCAGGTAGAAATCGGCTGGGACGGCAAGCAGTACGAGTTGCGGGCCTGCTACGAGTTAAGTAGGCCGGAAGGGGAAGTAACGGCAAAGGCTGGGGAAGTAGCAGGTGTCGATTTAGGGGAAGTGCATTTAGCTACTGCTCACGACGGTCGGGCAACTTTTATAGCTAACGGGCGGTTGCTGCGTTCCCAAAGGCGTTATCAGAACAAGCTGAAGGGCAAGCTCTCCAGGCTAATGGCTCGCAAGAAGAGAGGCTCGCAGCGCTGGAAGCGGTTAGTTCGTTCTCGGCAGAACCAGCTAGCTAAGTTACAAAAACAAGTTGCGGACATTCTACACAAGCAAACGACTAGGCTTGTCTCCACGCTCCAAGCAAGAGGCGTGCAGACGGTTGTGATTGGTGACATCCGAAACATCCGGCAGTCAGCCAAGTACAACAAGGTAGCGAACCAGAAAATCCACCAAATGCTGTCGGGACAGGTGCGGTGGCTGCTCACCTACAAGGCAGAGCGGTTGGGGATGTGGGTGGTGTTGCAAGAGGAGCGGTACACCTCGCAGAAGTGCCCGCGTTGCCACATGCTCCACAAGCCCAGGGGTAGGGAGTATCATTGCCGGGCTTGTGGCTTTCGGTTTCACCGCGACGGCGTAGGGTCGGTAAATCTGAGACGAAAGTATCTGGGGCAGTTTGATGTCCCAGTAGTTGGGGTGATGGCATCCCCCATCGGGTTGAGGTTTCGACCCCATACCCGGTGTAGCTCAGTAAGCAGGAGTCATTCTGCAACCTGAGAAAGAATCCCCCGGCTTCAGGCGGGGGAGAATGTCAAATAAGATGGTGGTGTATGATTTGAGCCGATGGCGGGCGATAAGAGGGGGAAGTCCTCATTCTGGGGTTAACTGCAGCTTCGTTGCCTGGCCGTCCTTGGGCTGCCGTTTCCAACACCTCAACCACGCCGAGCGCACCCATAGCATGAACGCTTCTGCTGCCCAACCCAACCCTGCTCACCCGGTCTTGATCTTCACCGATCAGATGGGTCGGCGCGGTGTTGTCCTGGACAACATTTACTACTCGGTAGGCCGGGCAGTGAACAACCACATTCGCCTTTACGACCCTTGCGTCTCTCGCAAGCATGCGTTGATCATCCGCATTCCCGATGAGAACCGGGTTGGATATGGCTATGTGGTGTTCGATGGCGGCTCTGGATCTGGCCGCAGCACCAACGGCCTATTCGTCAATGGGAAACGGGTTTTGTCCCATCGCCTTGAGTTGTTGGATAAGATAGGCTTTGGCCCGAATGTGACGGCAATTGTGGAGAGCACCGACCGCCTCACTCCCGAAACCCTGGCCGGTCTGTTAAAGCCTTTATCCCCCGGCGACCACAGGGCCCTGCTGGGATCCCAGAAGAAAACCTCGGAAGAGATCCCGAAAAAAAACGGCGACTTTACCGCCGCCTGATTCCCTGCCCCGAATTCAGCAGATGATCGAGCTCTGATTGCTGTGCCCCCCATCCCACCTGCTCTGAGCGGCTACTGGCAAAATGCCTTTGACCTAGAAGCCCATCTGGGATCCTTCCTGGGCCTTGGGGCTGCCGATCTGCGGGAGAAACTGCGGGCAGGGCAGCAGCAATTGGCGGAGTTGGGCCGGCGAGACTTTGGCTGGGATCGGGCAGATGCGTTTTATCGGGATCAGGTGAGATCCGCCTATCTGCTGGATTTGGCGGCTTGGCACCTGAGCAGCACCGACTACATCGGCGATACCTTACGCCTGGTGGCGGATCATGCCCGCGGGTTGGTGTTGGATTTTGGCGGCGGCATCGGTACCCATGCTATCGGGGCGGCCCTCTGCGCAGCGGTGGATCAGGTGATCTTCTGGGATATCAACCCCATCCATCGGCAGTTTGTGCAACGGCGGGCGGAAAAGCTGGGCTTAACCGAGCGCATCCACTGTCCAGAAAACTTCCCAGAAGAGATCTTTTTTGACACGGTCATCTGCTTCGATGTGGTGGAACATCTGGCGGATCCGGCAGCGCAGTTGCGGCAGTTTTACGACTGGCTCAAGCCGTCAGGTAAGCTTTTGATCAACTGGTACTTTTTCAAGGGGTTTAACGGCGAGTTTCCTTTTCACCTGGACGACCCGCAAAAGGTAGAGCAATTCTTTCAGGTGCTGCAAAGCTGTTTTTTGGAGGTGTTTCACCCCTATTTCATTACCGCCCGCTGTTACCGCAAGTGGGATAAAAGCTGAGATTGGAGAAAACCAAGGTGCTGCGCTATTTGCGGATACTGTGGCTGTTTTGGAGCACCTCAATCGCGGCAGAAATGGAGTACCGTGCCAATTTTTTCTTTGCCAGCCTCAGCAGTCTGGGTGGCTTGGGATCCGCTCTGTTTGGGCTGTCGTTGTTTTACCAGCAGGGGCACCGGCTGGGCGGTTGGAGTTGGCCGGAAGCCCTCATCGTGTTGGGGGTGTTCACCATTCTGCAGGGGGTGTCGGCCAGTCTCTTTAACGTCAACCTCAATCGCATTGTGCAGCAGGTGCAGGAAGGCACCTTGGATTTTGTTTTGCTAAAGCCAATAAGCAGCCAGTTTTGGCTGTCGGCCAGGGTGTTTTCCCCCTGGGGCCTGGTGGATATCGGCTTTGGCCTGTTGCTGATTCTCTACGCCGGGATCCAGCTCCATTTGCCTGCTTGGGCCTATGCTCTGGGGCTGCTGCCTCTGCTGCTGGGGCTGATCATCCTCTACAGCCTCTGGTTTATGTTGGGAGCCACCAGCATTTGGTTTGTCAAAATCTACAACGTCACCGAGGTGCTGCGGGGCCTAGTAGAGGCAGGACGATTTCCGATAGTGGCCTATCCGGTGGCCTACCGCGTGTTTTTCACCTTCGTCGTGCCGGTGGCTTTCCTGACCACCATCCCGGCGGAGACCCTGCTGGGGCGAGCCCAATGGCCGTGGCTGCTGGGATCCGCTCTGCTGGCGGCAGGGCTGTTGTGGGGATCCCATCTCTTCTGGCGCTTTGCCCTGCGCTTTTACACCAGCGCTTCCAGTTAAAGTCTGGGCCAAAAAGCTTGGATCCCACGCATCCGAGTTTCCAGGAGTTGAGTAATTTCTACAGACGCGCCCCACGCGCCGACATCGCGGAGAACAACTGCCTTCAGTACAAGGCAGAGGGAATCGCAGAGTTCTCTGGGTTGAGGGCAAAAAAGTTTTCACTGCAGCGCTTTGCAGCCACAGGCTCTGTGGTTTAGGGGGGCTTGTCTGTCAGTGGTTTTGATGGTCTGTCGATCTTTTGAGGAGCCTGTTCAATGCACAAACACACAAGCTTTGTAGCAGCATCTGTGATAGCCGGCAGTTTTGCTCTCTTGGGCTGTGGCAGCAGCACTTCGTCTTCGATGATGCCTTTCCAAGCGGATTTGGTGGCTTTGAGCGGCGGCAATCGCCTCACTTTCATCCGCTCTGCCGATGCCTTTGTGCAGGGATCCCTGACGGTAACAGGAGTGAACGGCAACCTCATTGGTATCGATGTGCGCCCTGCCAACCGGCTGCTTTACGGGCTGACCGACACCAGCATCCTTTACACCATCAACTTGCAGACCGGTGTCGCTACCGTGGCCAGCACTCTGTCGGTTCCCTTCACCGCGGGCACGCTTTCTGGCATGGATTTCAACCCTGTTCCGGATCGGCTGCGCTTGGTGGGAGCCAATGGCCAGAACTTCCGCATCAATGTGGATACGGGCGAAGTGATCCAAGATAGACCTTTGGCCTTTGGCCCAATGGAACTACAGGGATCCCAGCCGGCCATCACCGCCGCCGCCTACACCAACAATGTGGCGGGTGCCCAATCCACGCGGCTGCTGAACATCGACGGGCAACGGAACCTGCTGGTGTTGCAGAATCCCCCCAACGATGGGGTTCAGGTGCCCATTGGCCCCCTGGGGGTGAACTTCGGCCCTGTGGGCGGGTTTGACATCCGTACTGCTGATGGGGTGGATACCGGCTTTGCCATCGGCGGCTCCACCTTGTATCGAATTGACCTCAACACCGGTCGTGCCACATCCCTGGGCACGCTGCCGGGTGGGCCGTTCTTTGGCTTGGCTGCCCTCTAGGAAGACCGATTCCTATTTGCCTATCTAAATCAAGATTCATCAGCGTTAATCAACATTTTGAATTCATGGGTTTGGATCAACTTTTTGAAATCATTGCCGCAGTTGATCCCTTGCGTGGCCCGATCCCAGCTCAGGATTGGGCCTTCTATTTCCCCACAAGTCAGGGTTGACCTTCGCCTATGCAGACGATAAATTATGAAAGCCGCTGCCCTGCTTGGGTTGTCCTGGGCGATGCTTGTGCCTCTGCAGTTTCTCTCTCTCTTCCATCCCGTTTCCTCTTCCCGCTCATGAAGATCGAGGGCGACAAAGCTGAGGGATCCCTGCAGGAAAAAACCGATGCAGAGGTGTTTGCAGCCCTAAAAGCAGGCCGGTCACAAGCTCTGGCCATTCTCTACGACCGACATGCCGGCTTGGTGTACGGAATTGCCTGCAAAATGCTGGGCAACACTGCCGAAGCCGAAGATCTCACCCAAGATATTTTTTTGAACTTGGCCCGTTCTGCCTTCGATCCCAGGCGGGGATCCCTGCGCACCTACCTGAGCATCTTGGCCCGCTCTCGCTGTTTGGATCGGCTGCGCTCTTGGCGGAGTCGACAGCGTTCCTTGGAACGGGGCAGAGTGGAATTACAGGGCAACCCTGCTGCGGATCCCGCCTTGGAGCAGTTGGCTCAAGCAGAGCAGGTGGTTGAGGTGCAAACGGCTTTGGCCGAGTTGTCCGAAAGTCAGCGGCAAGTCTTGAAGATGGCCTATTACGAAGGCATGAGCCAAACGGAAATTGCCAAGCAACTGGATCTGCCTTTGGGAACGGTCAAAGCCAGAGCCCGGCGGGGTTTGCTGCGGCTGCGCGAGTTGTTGGGAGGCCCCTCATGAAAGCCGAATCTGTGTCTCCCGAAGAACTGCAACTGTGGCTGGCAGGCTATGTGCTGGGGGATCTCTCCCCGGAAGAGGCCGACCGGCTGGAGGCATTGCTCAAGCTGCGCCCGGAGCTGCACCGAGAACTGCAGGCTTTGCAACAGGCATTGGAGACAGCCTACGGTATAGAGGAAAAGCAACCCCCCCCTACCCTGCGGGCTTCTCTGTTGCAGGCGCAGGCAGCCCAACCGATGCACACCCCCACCTGGGTTGCCAAGGGATCCCGTCTCTGGCAGCGGGGCTTGGGGGCAGTGGCCGCAGGCTTGATCGTCGCTTTGGGGCTGGGGAACCTCTACCTGTGGCGCAGGCTGCAGCTAGCCCAGACTCAAGGGATCCCTGCCGAGGTGTTGACTTATGAGTTGCAGCCGACTGCGGAGAACCTAACCGGCTCGGTCAGGCTTGAGGTGGATCCCCAGCGCTTGCAAGGGCGATTGGTGGCCCAAGGTTTGCCACCTCTGCCGGAAGGCCGGGTCTATGCCCTGTGGGTGGTGGTGGATCCTGAGGCGCCCTTCACCACCGATAGTGCGGGGGCCATCCTCATGGCAGCTTTTCCGGTGGATGAAACAGGAAACCGCCAACAGGAGCTGCGCCTACCGCCGGTGTTTGAATCTGCAGAATGGGTGCGGGCTGTGGCCATTAGCGAAGAGGACAGCGAGCGTCCCCAAGAGCACGAAGGATCCCCCTTGTGGATTTCCGGCTAGGGAAAGCATCGGCAGGCCCATGGATTGGCGTGGCCTGATGGCGTAAATAGGCGATTATTATGCAGATTGATATCCACCCAGTCTTGTGACCCAGACAGAAAACCTTAAGATAAAAGTCGCCACCCGGCGAAGAACTCGGAGGCTACCCCATGGGCGAAGCAAAGCGCCGTAAAACCCGCATCAGCCAAGATCCCGACCAAGAGCTGGTGTTTCCCAACCTCAAAGACATTCCCCTCACCAAAGGGCAAGCTCGCGCGATCTACAATTGGACAACCCGTGGTGCTTGGGCAGGCATTATTCTGCTGGCGATTGTTTGGGTTGTGATCCGATTTGTGGGGCCTGCCTTGGGCTGGTGGCATCTGGTCGGCTAGCCGGCCGGATCCCCTTTAGCATCCTTTGGAGTTTCCGTCTATGCGCTCTTATCTGGCAGCCGCCATTCAAATGACCAGCATTCCCGATCTGGCCAGCAACTTGCAGCAGGCGGAAGAGTGGATCGACTTTGCAGTGCGCCAGGGATGCGAGCTGGTGACGCTACCAGAAAACTTTGCCTTCATGGGGCCGGAAGCCGAGAAAGCCCGCCTTGCTCCTGAGATTGCGGAGCGGGCGGAGGAGTTTTTGGCCAAGATGGCCCAGCGTTACCAGGTATTTATTTTGGGAGGAGGGTATCCTGTGCCGGACGGGCAGGGCAAAGTTTACAATACCGCTGCCCTCTACAGCCCTGACGGCAAAGAGCTGGCCCGCTATCGCAAAATCCACCTGTTCGATGTCAATCTGCCCGACGGCAATACCTACCGCGAGTCGAACACGGTGGTCAGCGGAGATGAGGTGGTCACCTGCGAGCAAGAGCAACTGGGGAACCTCGGTTTGTCGGTCTGCTACGACGTACGCTTTCCAGAGCTGTACCGATCCCTGGTGGATCGCGGAGCCCAGATTTTGCTCATCCCTGCCGCCTTCACGGCCTACACGGGTCGGGATCACTGGCAGGTTTTGCTGCAATGCCGGGCCATTGAGAACACCTGTTACGTGATAGCCCCCGCCCAGGTGGGCACCCACTACGAGCGGCGACAGTGTCACGGCCATGCCATGATCGTGGACCCCTGGGGGACTATCTTGGCGGATGCGGGTGGCGAAAAACCGGGGGTGGCCATTGCTGAAATTAACCCAGAGCGTTTCCAGTTGGTCAGGCGGCAGATGCCTTCCCTACAACACCGTCGGCTGGCCTGCACCGTCACCCGCTAGGGATCCGCTGTGCCTTGGCCCCCCCTGATTCTCTACAGCAAACCCGGCTGCCACCTCTGCGAGAGCTTGGTGGAGAAGTTGCGGCAGATCCCTGAGATCACCCTGTTGGAAATCCGCGACATCACCTCCAACCCGAGTTGGTGGGAGCAATACCAACTGGAAGTTCCCGTGCTCACCCTGGCAGGGGATCCCGAGCGACCTTTGCCACGTCCTTCCCCTCGGCTGACGGTGAGCCAGTTGCGGGCTTGGCTTGAGAAACAGCTCCGTTGAATTTCTCCTGCTGCTGCCGGAGCTTTCTCTGCCATGCCTATGGAGAGAGCAGCGATTCGCTGCGGGCGGTGTAGCCGGCTTGACGCAGGGCTTCAACGGCGGCTTGGGCATTGTTAACCCAAAATTGGGATCCCATTCTCACCCAAAGGGTATGGGGATGGGCGGTGATGGCAGCCACGACAGGAATGCGATTTTCTTCTTTAATTTCCGAGCGTTGGCGAGCGATTAGCGTCTGTAAACGGTATCGATCCTCCAGTGTCCCAGCAGAGTCGAGAGGGATCTCCACCGTTACCCAACTAACAGATTCAATCGGTTGTAAATCTTCCACAATCAGTTGCACCTGTTCATCCCGCTGATCCACTTTGGCCCAGACCCACAGCCGTTGATCCACCTCCAGGCGACCTCGCAAACGTTCGTAGGTTTTGGGAAAGATCACCGCTTCACAACTGCCGGTGAGATCTTCCAGTTGCAAAATGGCCATGCGATCCCCTTTCTTGGTTGTGACATTTTTAATGGCAGTCACCAGGGCGAGAACGCCCACAGAGGCATCGGCTGCGCAGCCGCCCAAGTCAGCTAGGTTTACAGGGGCCAGCAGCCGCGCTTGCTCCTGAATGCGCCGCAGCGGATGATCCGAGACATAAAACCCCAGCAGCTCCCGTTCTAGCCTCAACTTTTCCTGGGGTGGAAAATCTTCAGTAGCCGGCCCACGCGGAGCCTCCACAAATCCATTGCCGGCGCTGCTATTGCTCCCCAGTAGATCGAACAAGCTGGCTTGGCCGATGGCTTTGGACTTGGCTCGCTGCGCTGCCCAACTGAGGATGGGATCCAAATCGGCAATTAGTTGTTTACGATTTCCAGAAATACAATCAAAAGCGCCCGCACAAATCAGGGCCTCCAGGGCACGACGGTTAACAATGCGCAGATCCACCCGCTGGCAAAAATCCGCCAGAGAGGTGAAGGGGCCATCAGCTTGACGGGCAGCCAAAATGTTTTGAATGGCCCCCTCCCCTACATTCTTCACTGCCCCCAGACCAAACAAAATGCTGGATCCCTGGGGAGTAAAGTCCATTCCAGAACGGTTGATATCCGGCGGCTGAATTTGGATCCCAATTGACAAGCAATAGGTAATGTAGCGCTGTACCTTGTCCTGATCTCCCCCCACAGAAGAGAGCAAGGCTGCCATATATTCCGTTGGGTAATTGGCCTTGAGGTAAGCTGTTTGAAAAGTAATCAACCCATAGGCAGTAGAATGCGATTTATTGAAGCAATACTCGGCAAAAGCAACCATTTGATCAAACAATTCTGTGGCAACTTCTTGGCTTACACCCCGCTTGGCTGCCCCCTGCACAAATTGCTCGCGGTGTTTCTCCATCTCGGAGACTTTCTTTTTCCCCATCGCTCGCCGCAGCAGATCGGCTTGGCCTAAGGTGTATCCGGCCATGTCTTGGGCAATGCGCATGATCTGTTCCTGGTAGAGGATGGCTCCGTAGGTATCCTGAAGAATGGGCTTGAGGAGTTCGTGGGCATAGGTTACCGGTTTGCGACCGTGCTTGCGATCGATAAAGTCGGGGATCATTCCCGTATCCAATGGGCCTGGCCGGTACAAGGCCAATACTGAAGAAATATCTTCCAGGTTGGAAGGTTTGAGCTCCCGCACCACCTGCTTCATGCCAGAAGACTCCAGTTGGAAGATCCCTTCCAGCTCTCCCTTTTCCAGCAGTTGATAGGTTTTCTTGTCATCTAGGGGCAGGTTATCCAGATCTATGTTGACGCCATTGTGTTCTCGAATCAGTTCCACCGCCCGCTGAATCATCGTCAGGTTGCGCAGCCCCAAAAAGTCCATTTTTAACAAGCCCAAAGACTCGATATCTTCCATCGAGTACTGGGTGATGATCTGGCCTTCGTTGTTATATTGTAGGGGCACGATCTCATCTAAGGGATCCTTAGCAATCACCACACCGGCAGCGTGAACCCCGAAGGTTTTGTTGGTGCCCTCCAACAAACGTGCCAGCTCGATCCAGCGGTGGGTGGTTGGGTCTTTCTCGTATTTTTCTTTGAACTCTGGAGCGGGAGTATCCTCGCCAATCATCTCTTCCAATTTTGCGGGCTTGCCTCGGGATACCGGGATCAATTTCGCCATTTTGTCGGCTTCTGAGTAGGGAATGTCTAAGACTCGACCGACATCTTTGAGAATGGCTTTAGAGGTCATGCGGTTAAAGGTGATGATCTGGGCGACTCGCTCTTGGCCGTATTTGCGGGTCACATAGTCGATCAGCTCTCCCCGCCGCTCGATGCAAAAATCCGTATCGATATCCGGCATCGATTGACGTTCTGGATTGAGAAATCGCTCAAACAGTAGGCCGTATTTAACCGGGTCAATGTTGGTAATTTGTAGGGCATAGGCCACCAGGGATCCTGCTGCCGAGCCTCGCCCCGGCCCCACCGGGATCCCCTGCTCGCGGGCATAGCGAACGTAGTCCCAGACCACCAGGAAATAGCTGGAGAAGCCCTTTTGTTGGATGATGTTCAGCTCAAAGCGCAGGCGCTCCTGGTAGTTTTGGGGGATCTGATCCGGCTGAGCAACACCGCAGCGCTTCGCCAGCCCCTGCCAGGCTAATTCTGTGAGATAGCTATCGGCAGAATGGCCCGGTGGAACCGGGTAGTCGGGCATGCGCATTTCCCCAAATAGGTCATAGCCCTCGATCTTTTCCAGCACCTTCAGGGTGTTGGCGATGGCCTCGTCAATCACCTCCTGTTCCAAATGGTCACGGCAGAGACGGCGCATCTCTTCTGGGCTTTTCAGGTATTCGGTTCCGGTGTAGCGAAGGCGATTTTTTTCAGTAAGGGATTTGCCTGTTTGAATGCAGAGCAGCGCATCGTGGGCCTCTACATCCCAGCAGGAAATAAAATGGCTATCGTTGGTGAGGATGATCGGGATCCCCAATTCGCGGGCGATGCGCACCAACTGCACATTGACAAAGCGATCTTCTTGATAGCCGTGATCCTGAATCTCGATGTAATAATCATCCCCAAACTGCTCTTGATACCAAGCGGCAACTTCACGGGCAATTTCTGGCCGCCGCTGCAAAATAGCCTGAGGCACTTCTCCTGCCAAGCAGCCACTGGTGACGATCAACCCTTCTTTGTATTGCACCAAATACTCTTTGTTAATGCAGGGGCGAGAGAAAATCCCTTTGCCTTGAATGCCGTGTAGATGAGAAATGGTGGTCAGCTTTACCAAGTTTTTGTAGCCCTGGGTGTTTTTGGCCAGAACCACCTGGTGATACTTGGGGTACTTGCGGCTTTTATCGCGGATATCGCCGTTGATCACGTACATTTCATTGCCGATGATTGGAGTAATCCCTTTGCTTTTACACAGTTTCACCAGCTCTAACGCCCCATACATGACACCGTGATCCGTCAGGGCCAGCCCCGGCAAACCCATAGCGACCACCTGCTCGATCAGACGCGGCAATTGGCTGGCGCCATCCAAGAGGCTGTATTCGCTGTGGAGATGCAAAGGAACAAAAGACATGGCAACGCTATGGATAGTGGGATCCCTTTAACCTTAACTCAGCGTGTCCATTTCTCGACTGCCTGCAGATGCCGCTACAGTAAAGTCAGCTGATGTTTTTTCCCTTTTCTTGAATCTATGGATGCTCCCATTCGCCTCACCCAGTACTCCCACGGCGGTGGCTGCGGCTGTAAAATTGCCCCGGCCCTGCTGCAACAAATTCTTAAGGATGTGCCCCTGCTATCCCCAAATCCGGCTTTGTTGGTGGGAGCTGAAACCAGCGATGATGCGGCTGTCTATCAACTAAACGACCACCAAGCCCTAATTTTGACCACCGACTTCTTCATGCCGATTGTGGATGAGCCGGTGGATTTTGGTCGGATCGCGGCGACCAATGCCCTTTCCGATGTCTACGCGATGGGGGGCACTCCCATTCTGGCTTTGGCGGTTTTGGGCATGCCGGTCAATACCCTGCCGATGCAGGCCATCCAAGGGATCATGGCCGGAGGGATCCAGGTTTGCCAAGAAGCCGGGATCCCTTTGGCAGGGGGGCACTCCATCGATTCGCCGGAGCCCATCTTCGGCTTGGTGGCAGCAGGTTTGGCCCATCCACACCACATTCGCCGCAATGCCACGGCCCAACCTGGGGACGATCTGATCCTGACCAAGCCGCTGGGGATCGGGGTGATGACCACCGCTCTGAAAAAGGGTCAGCTCAGTGCGGCAGGCTACGCGGAAGTTTTGCAGGTGATGACCCAGCTGAATCGCATCGGCTCGCAACTGGCTCGGCGACCGCAAGTTCACGCTATGACGGATGTAACAGGGTTTGGCCTGGTGGGACACTTGCTGGAAGTCTGTCGCGGCTCGGGGGTGGGGGCCAGTTTGGATCTGGCTTCCATTCCGTTTTTGGCAGAAGCGCTCTCGCTGGCAGAGGCGGGGATCTTTCCAGGAGCGGCTCGTCGCAATTGGCAGGGCTATGAGGGGGTACAGGCAGAATCCCTGCCCGAGTGGCAGCAACTGCTGCTGGCAGATCCCCAAACCAGCGGGGGCTTGCTGGTGGCGGTGGATCCCGGCTACACCTCAGACCTCTTGCAAGAGCTGCACAGTGCCGGCTACCCCTACGCCCGTCGCATTGGCCGATGCCAAGCTGGAGACACCAGGATCCATGTTACCGGCAAGATCAGCCTCAGCCCAGCGGCAGCCTGACGAAGACCCTCTGGCAATGCTCGCAACACAAAGTCTCGATAGAGGGCTCAATATGAAGATTGCGTCAAGCAGCTCTGAGAAAGTTAAAGATCCCATGTGAGGCAAGGGAAGGTTGAGATATCCTAAAATCTATGAGCGAGCTTCCCCCCAGCCGTAGTCTGGTTCAGCGAGTTGAGCCTGGCCAGCTGATTCGAACCCTCAGCAGTGGGCAATTGCTGATGGTGGATCCCCAGCGGCACAACGCCCTGATCATCTGCAAGACGTTTCATGCCGAGTTTGCCGGGCCAGGCGCTGCGGTGGGGGGGCCATTGGATGTGGAGTCCGGCGGCGTTGTCCCCATTGGGGATGTGGTTTTGCTGCATCCGCAAGACCACCAAGAGCGGCAAAATGCCTATGCCAAGCGACTGCACTGGATGCGTTGGCTGCAGCAAATCACCGACAATCCTTTGCCGGCCCAGCGGGCGCGGGTTTTGCTCTTTAGCTTAGAGGAATTTTTCTCTGCGGATTTGGTCAGCCAATTGCCAGATGACATTTTGGCGCGGCTGGTGGGAGTGCTGCCCCAGACGGTTGCTGCGGTGCGGATGGAGATGATGGCCCTCTACAGCCCCAGCTATTCCTTGGCAGGCTGAGCTTGTCTTGGACTGGGGAAGGAACTCGTCCTGCTGATGGGAATCGGTGACAGGCTGCCGGCCCTCACCTCTAGCCCCTCTCTGCAACGGGAACGAGACACGATCAGCTACACTGAAAGCCAATTTGCGTTGGCAGTTGGTTCAACTGGACTCGACCGGAATCTTTGCCTCATGCAGTGGTGGAAACGGCTTCGCCAAAACCGATGGGCCCAAGTAGGAGCTTACATTCTCCTTGTTTTCTACGCCTGCGCCATTTTTGCCGAGTTTGTTGCCCCCTACAGCCCGCTGGAATCGCAGCCGGGGGGATCCCTTCTGCCGCCCACCGCCATTCACTTTTGGGATGAATCGGGCGCTTGGATTGGGCCCCACGTTTATCCAACCCGCCAGGGGCCGGTGGATCTGGAAACGGGAGAACGCCCGCTCTTGGTGGATACCAGCCGTCCCGCCGGGATCCGCTTGTTTGTGGTCGGTACTCCCTACCGTTGGTTGGGGTTGATCCCCTCCAATCGGCATCTGTTCGGCACCGTCCCGCTGCGGCCTGTTGCAGAAGAGGGACAGGTGGGATCCCCAATCGGCGAAGAGCCCTCTGTGGCACGGCTACACCTGCTGGGCACCGATGATCAAGGTCGAGACTATTTCAGTCGCTTGGTCTATGGTGGGCGCGTCAGCCTGTTTATCGGCTTGGTGGGCATTGGCATCTCTTTCCCCATTGGCCTGCTGGTGGGAGCCATATCCGGCTACTTTGGGGGCTGGGTGGATACGCTCCTGATGCGCTTGGCAGAGGTGTTGATGTCGATTCCGACGCTGTATCTGCTGGTGTCGCTGGCAGCGGTGTTGCAGGTAAATCCGCTGACCGGGGTGCCCTTCAGCAATGCCGAGCGCTTCTTGGTGATTGTGGTGATCCTCTCTTTTGTCGGTTGGGCGGGCCTAGCCAGAGTGATTCGCGGGCAGGTGCTGTCCTTGCGAGAGCGGGACTTTGTGCAGGCAGCGCGGGTGGCCGGGGCGGGATCCCTGTATCTGCTGGTGCGGCATATTTTGCCCCAGACAGCTACTTATGTGGTGATCTCGGCAACCTTGGCGGTGCCCGGCTACATTGCGGCAGAGTCGGTGCTGAGCCTCATCGGGTTGGGGATCCAACAGCCGGATGCCTCTTGGGGCAACATGCTCTCGCTGGCCACCAACGCTTCGGTGATCATCCTACAGCCCTGGCTGGTGCTGGCCCCCACTTTGATGGTGGTGCTGACCTCTCTATCCTTTAACCTGCTGGGGGATGGTTTGCGGGACGCCCTCGATCCTCGGGAAGGGTGAGCTGCTTCCCCATTGCGCCGAGTGAGGGGAATGGAGTGGCCTGCAAATCACCGCTTTCCGTCGGGATAGAGCCGGTTTAGACCCTTGCGAGCCTTAGCATGGACATCCAGGGTGGCATCCATTTTCAGGATCTGCCGGTAAACTTGCTCGGCACGAGCCACTTCCCCTTCCTGTTCCAACTTTTCTCCTAGCTTGAGCAAGTTTTGGGCTGAGAGATCTGCCCAAGGATTCTGTTCGGCTGTTGGCTCCTGCAGTTGCCGCAGCTCTTCTAGGCGCTCTTGCACCATCGGTCGTAACAGCCAAGAGTCATCCAGATCCAAAACCTCTCGGTAGTAGCGCTGGGCCTCTTTAAAGTTCTTTTGCTCGTCGTAGGCTTCCGCCAGTTGTAGCGCCAGTTCCGCTGTGGGCTGATCCTTAAACTGGCGATGCAGTTGGTTCAGTCGCCGCACAAAGGGGGATCCCTGCTGCGGGTTTTTCAAATCCGGGGCGTGCTGAACCGGCAGATAGTCGTCCCTCTTCGCCGATGGTTGAGGGGAAGGGGCAGGCTCTGCAGCTTGAGGTCGAAGGGGCGCTTGGCGGCTGATGCTTTTGGGATCGATGGGGGTGGGCTTGTAAACCCAAATTGGCTGATCCGGAGGAGATGCGGGTGGGGTTGGGCGTGGGATCGGCTGCGGCAAGGGAATGGTCTTGCGATCCGGCGGTTCAGGCGGTGGCTGTTTCAGCTCTTCAAGGATGCCGGGAGGTTTGGGGGCTTGAAATTGAATCGCTTTGGGAGTCTCCCTGCGCTCTTGGGCCAATTCTCGGTACAGAGCGGCCAATTGCAGGTAACCCGCTTCTTCATAGGCAGTGGCCAGCCAACGGGCATTCTCTGGGCTGGGATCCGCACGATAAGCTCGCCGGAGCAACTGCAAAGCAGTGCCGTAGTTGCGCTCTCGAATGGCTGCCCGTCCCAAACTCGCTGAGCTGACCCCGATGGTATCGCTGGCCATAGTCCCCCATCTGTCTTGGCGCCGACAATAGAGCTAAGAGTCAAGGCTGAGCTGCTGATAATTCAGGTTTTCCAAGCCAGCCACGTGGGTTGACGCTTGCTTAATATAACTGGATTCCTTGGCCATAGCATACCCTCACCAGCCGGGATGTTATCTGCTCGGACAACTCCCTCTTGTTGAGATCTCTCGCTTTATATCAATTCAATGTCGATATTGAGGGTGGGATTGGATTGAGATCTGGATGCCAAGTTAACTTTCGGGCTAGCTTGTAGTCAGAGCTTCAGCAGCAACAGGTTCTGACGCCAACATGATCCAAGACTTTCGAGAGCGGTACCCCATGGGCAGCTTGCTCACCGATCTGTTGCGGGTGGAAGAAGGGATCTACATCGTCAGAGCCCAGGTGGTGGTGAACAACACGGTTTTGGGCAGTGGCATGGCTGGCTCGAACACCGTCGAAGAGGCGGAAGATGCTGCCTTGAAGCGCGCCCTCCACCACGCAGGATTTGGTCGCCCCACTTCCTCTTTGAGTTTGGGCATGGATTCTGCTGCCGCCAGGGTGCCTTATCTGCCAACTCCTGAGTTGGCCAACGGACACGCTCAGTCTTCCCCTGCTTCTCCAGCCCCTGAGTCGATAGGGATCCCTGCAAAGCCAAGTTCCCCAGAGCTGCCCGGTCTAAGTGAGCCGGCGGCCTATGGGGATGACCTATCGGACATCATTGCCCAAACGGATGTGGAGATGCAGCGCATTGGCTGGGGCCGCAAGGAAGGACAAGAGTTTTTGGAACGTCGCTTTCAGAAGAAATCTCGCCACCAACTAAGCGACGCCGAGCTGCGGGAGTTTTTGCGCTACCTAAAACAGCAGCCCTCCCGCCTCAGCAGCGAACCCCGCTTTTGAAGTCTTCTCGGCCTTGCCGCCAAGATCTCGGGATCTGGAGATCTGGCAACTCCTATCTTCCAACTAGGGTTGTTCCGAGCCCGTTCAAGTAGCCTCTGACCCTTGCCCCCGGCCCCTCTGGAAGGGGGAGTTGGGAATCAAGCCAGCCAACTGTTTTACTGCTAGTTGGCTGCTACTTGGAATAAGCCCGTTCTACCGTCGGTGTCTTGCTGCTGCTGAAGCTAGGGCGCACCTACAATCACGCTGGTGTCTTCCATTTGCTTCACGACCGTTTCTCCCCCTTCGGAGAGCACAACCCGTCGCTCTGGCACCGATACTCCGGCCACCTTGGCGGTTTGGTAGTTTTGCCCGGCCTGCACCACAGCGGGAATGACACCTGGGCCAGAAACCAGAGCAAAGGACTCGCCGCCAATCTGTATCATCCCGGAAACCTGTACACTGCGGGCAAACGCAGCTGGGTCAGGGGTAGGCGTTGGGATCGGGGTAGCCACGGCTACAGGGGCGCCATTGCCGCTGCCAGGAGGGGGCAAAACCGGAGGTGGAGGCAGGGGCGGCAGGACAATCTGCGGTTCAGGAGCGCGAATGTTCTGGGGCACAAAGGGATCCACACGGCCAGCCCCACTCAAGGCCCGCTGGGTTTCCTGCTCTCGATCCACTGGCGGGATCAGGCTAGAGGCAGCTTGGGTAGCCTGCAGAAGGGAGGGCACCGGCGGCGGGGGTTGATCGGGGGCGGTCTGGCCAAAGCCGGCAGGCAAGTTCACCGTTTGTTGCCGGGCGAGAGCTTGCATCTGGCTGGCTCCGCGGGCCAAGGTGGCGCTCATATCCTGTTCCCAAGTCCCTGCAGCATTCAGCCGCATGATCACAGGGCTGGTTCCCCCCCGAGACTCCACCCAAATTTCCGCTTCTGTGTCGCTCAATCGCCGCGAGCTGAGGATCCGGGATCCCGGAGGCAAGAGGGGCCGAAGCGCCAGTTCGGCCTCAGGAACAGCCTGTTCGTTGGCCAGAGCCGGGAACCAACGGGGGGCCAAAAACGCAACGCCCCCTGCCAACAGCAGGCCGGCTACAAGAAAGCAGGACAATGGGCGAGCAGGCAGCGATTTCAGCATAGAGACCACCGGGAGAGAGCCTCGTATCCTCTCCACCAAAATATCCAAAATCTTCGTGATGGGGCCAAGTCAACCTGCTTTTCTCGACAACAGTGCTAGGATTTGTCGATCGAAACAGTGGCACCATGTCCCCAGAGATCCCGACCGGGCCAGACAAAGACGGCCTCTGTCCAAGCGCAGCCTCGTTTGCCATACTGAAGAAAGATTGTAAATATTTGTTAACGCCATGACTGTCTCTGCTTTGGATCCCGCCAACCCCGCCCGTTTACAGGAGATCGCTCAACGCTTGCGCAGCCCGCGTTCTGCGGACCGGATGGTGGCCTTGGCCCAGTTGCGGGATGTGCCGGCAGAGCAGGCGGTGCCGCTGATTTTGCAGGTCATCGACGATGAGAACCTGCAGGTGCGCTCTTTTGCCGTCTTTGCCCTGGGGATCAAGCAAACGGACGCCTGTCTGCCCAAATTGCTGGAAATCCTCACCCAAGACCCGGACTACGGCATTCGCGCCGACGCGGCAGGTGCCCTGGGCTACTTGGAAGATCCGCGGGCTTTTGAAGCTTTAGTGCGTGCTTTCTACGAGGATGTAGAATGGCTGGTGCGCTTCAGTGCCGCGGTGGCCTTGGGGAACTTGAAGGATCCGCGGGCTTACGACGTGCTGCTGCGGGCGTTGGAGGGGCCAGAAGAGCTGCTACAACAGGCGGCCATCGCAGCTTTGGGAGAACTGGGGGATCCGCGGGCCCTGGATCACATCCTGCGGTTTGCCCAATCGGAAGACTGGCTGGTGCGGCAGCGGCTGGCCCAAGCGCTGGGCAATTTGCCTTCCCCCAAGAGCGTTTCTGCTCTCAACTACCTGGCCAGGGATCCCCACGATAGCGTTGTGGCGGCTGCTTTGGATTCGCTGCGGCGCTTGCGGCAAAGGGGCATCTCAGAAACCGGATCCCAGCCAGCCAACCCTGAGGAAGGCTAAAGTAAAGATCCCAGCTCAGCTTGTTCCGGGTTCCCCAATCCCCAGAGAGAGGCCTCCTCTGTTTCCGGCTGAGCCTTTCTTTTCCTAGGATCCCTTGTCTCAATGGTTATCAGCCCCCACTCATCGGTTTCACCTGTTGCATCCCCGTCGCGGCCCCGCATTGTGGCGGCCCTTTCTGGGGGTGTGGATAGCTCTACGGTGGCGGCCCTTTTGCAGGAACAGGGCTACGCCGTGGAGGGGGTCACCCTCTGGCTCATGAGGGGGAAGGGGCAGTGCTGTACCGAAGGCTTGGTGGATGCGGCAGCTGTTTGTGAGCAGCTGGGGATCCCGCACCATGTGGTGGATAGCCGCGAGCTGTTCCAGGCCAACATTGTCGATTACCTGGTAGCCGGCTACGCGGAGGGCATTACTCCCCTGCCCTGCTCCCAATGCAACAAGCTGGTGAAATTCGGCCCGTTGCTGGCCTATGCCCGCGAAAAGCTGGGCATCTCGCAGATGGCCACCGGCCACTACGCACGGGTGCGCTTTAACGCCGGGCTAGGACGTTACCAACTCCTGCGGGCGGTAGATCGGCAGAAGGATCAGTCCTATTTTCTCTACGACCTCAGCCAAGAGCACCTAGCCCATAGCCTCTTCCCCTTGGGCGAGTACACCAAGGCCCAAACCCGTCAGTTGGCTGCCCGCTACGGGCTGGTTACAGCCGACAAGCCCGAAAGCCAGGATCTCTGCTTGATTGAAACCTATGGCTCGATGCGGAGCTTTTTGGATCAGTACCTTGGGCAAAGGCCAGGGGAAATCGTCGATACCCAGGGGCGAGTGCTGGGATCCCATGAGGGCATCCACCACTACACGGTGGGCCAGCGCAAGGGGTTGGGGATTGCCTCTTCCCGTCCGCTTTACGTGGTGCGCATCGAGGCAGCTACCAACCGCGTGGTGGTTGGAGAACGAGAGGAAGCCACCCAGGCTGAAGCGTGGGTAAGCCAAGTAAACTGGGTCTCCATCCCACCCCCAACACAACCCCTTGCCGTAGAGGTTCAGGTGCGCTACCGCACACCGCCGGTGCCTGCCACGGTGATCCCGGAATCTCCTGAGCGGGTGAAGTTGCAGTTTGCCGAGCCCCAGTTTGGGGTTACCCCCGGCCAAGCCGCCGTCTGGTACCACGGGGAGCTCCTACTTGGGGGAGGGATCCTGGAGCGCCCTTCTTCTCAGGGGTGAGGGGAAGCCAAACTAGGCTGCCCACTCCCGCACCTGCTGCAGGGATCGAAAGAGAAGCACCATATAGGCAATCAAGATAGGGGCAACCGCCGTGGCGGCGGCATTCCCAACCACAGTCACACTCACAACTTCCAAAATTTTCTCAGCAAAAGTCTCGTCAGAAGACGAAATCACACCTACCGTGAAGCCAAAGATGAAATTCCCGGCCAGAAATGCCACAACCACCGTGAGGCCAAAGATAAGAAGTGCCCAAAACGCTCCCCACCAGCGGCCCTTGACGAGGCTCCAACTGTAGCCCAACCCTTCTGTAGTGCCTTTGTCTTCCAGGACAATTGCGCAGGGCGTGAAAGCCAGCCTTACTCCCCAGTAGATTCCAGGAAGCACGAATAACATCATCCCGACTAAGGAAATCAACCCCACCAGGAGGCTGCCGAATATCAGAGGCACTGCCTTGGAGACAGCCTGATCCAGACTGTTGCCCAGGGGAGGAGTGCGCTGCTTCAAGTGCTGATCCACCAGCCAAAAGGCTGCCCCTGCCAGGATGGGCGCACCAATCAGGACATAGGCCAAGTTGAGGATTCCCCCGAAAAGTGGGATTAGCTCGGCGATGATGGAAATGATGAAGCCGGGAGAGGCCAGGATCAGCAACGGCCCATAGATGGGGCCTACCATCTCGAACGACCGCTGCAGGAGCCGGATGGGACTGAGGGTAGCGTTTTGCATGACAGAGGGATCCTCGTGGGCGACCAAGTTCACCCCCTTCATACCACGGGATACTGGCAAACTGTTTCGGCTTGATCCCGGAACTCATCTGAAACAGGTGCAAAAGCTGAAGTTAGGAGGCTGCTTGCGCCTGCAACTGCTGCAGGGATCGGAACAGGAGCACTGTATAGATATCGAGGATAGGCGCAACTGCCGTGACGGCAGCATTCCCAACCACAGCCGCACCTAGGGTAGCTCCCAGGATCCCCCCAACAAAAAACGAAATCAGGATCGCGAGGATCGCGATCGCGATGCCGAAGATCAAGGCCACAGCCAGAACTGCCAGAGATGCCCAAAACACCCCCCACCAACGGCCCCTGACGAGGTTCCAACTGTAGCCCAACCCTTCTGTGGCACCTTTGTCTTCCAGGACAATCGCGCAGAGCGTGAAAGCCAGCCTTATCCCCCAGTAGATGCCGGGAAGCACAAACAACAGCATCCCCAGCGAGACAATCAACACCAGCAGAATGCTGCCGAATACCAGAGGCACTGCCCTAGAGACAGCCCGATCCAGGCTGTTGCCCAGCGGGGGAGTTCGCTGCTTCAAGTGCTGATCCACCAACCAGAAGGCTGCCCCGGCCAGGATGGGCGCACCAATCAGATAGGCCAAGTTGAGGATCCCCCCGGCAAGCGGGATCAGCTCCGCGACGATGGGAATGATAAAGCCAGGAGAGGCCAGGATCAGCAGCGGCCCATAGATGGGGCCCGCCATCTCGAATGACCGCTGCAGGAGCGGGATGGGGCTGAGGGTAGCGTTTTGCATGACAGAGGGATCCTCGTGGGCGACCAAGTTCACCCCCTTCATACCACGGGATCCCGGCTTTGGTTCTGGGAGCAGGCTTAAGAAAGTCTGTATTGCTTTGTACAGATCTAGGCGGATTTTTGGAGGATCCACGCCGCTGCCTGCTCGCCGCTGCGGAGAGCCCCCTCGATGCTGCTCTGGTGGGTGTATTCCCCCGCCCAGAGGAGGCCCGGCAGGCCGCTAAAGGTGGGAACCAGATGCTGCTGAAAGCCGGGGGGTTGTACAAACTGGGCAAAAGGGATCCGGTACACCCGCAGCAGGCGCAGTTGCTCCAAGGGGGCTTTATCGCTACGCGACGCTGCCGCGACGGGGAAGTAAGTTTGCAGCTCGGCCCGGCAGGCTTGGGCCAGCTCCTCGTCACCTAAGGGGGGATCCCCCAGCACCACCACAGAGTACAGGTGTTGGCCGGGGGGAGCCAGTGCCGGGCTGATGTGGGTGAGCTGAACCCAATGGTTGATCCAGCCCTGGCCGGTGGCGTTGAGGTGCAAATAGCCACCACGAGTGAGGGAAAAGGGAGCGCAGAAGTAGAGGCAGGTCACCGCTCGCCCTGGAGTGGGAATGGGGGTGGGGGCCTGAGGGCACAGCTCCGCTTGCCAGGCCCGCGCTTGGGGGGCATCGGCGGCGCAGACTACCCACTCGGCAGGGATCTCTTCGCCATTGGCGGTGCGAATGCCGCGCACTTTCCCATCTTCTGCCAGAATGCGCTCCACCTGGGTTTGGTAGCGGATCTGTTCGGGGGACAGGTGACCGGCCAGTTGTCGGGCCAGCTCTCCCATACCCAAGGCCGGGGTGACGATGGAGCCCTCAGCCATCATCTTGAAGTAGAAGGCAAAGAGGCGGGCGCTGCTGGCCAGGTCTGGATCCAGGAGGATCCCTCGGAAAAAGGGGTAGAAAAAGTGCTGGCAAATCTTGGCGGAAAACCCATACCGCTGCAGGAATGCCTGCACAGAACAATCGGATCCCCCCAGACCTTCTTGAAAGACTTGCTCAGGGGTGCGCCGGGCCAGCTCTGCCCGCAATTGCAGCACCTTGAGCTTGTCCCCAAAGCTGGCCAAAGGATTGAGCAGGGATGGGATCCCACCGGCCAGATCCCGCAGGGGATCCCCCAACAGCCAAAACCACCCTGGCCGGGCCAACATAGCGCCGGGCCGGTAGGGACGGGGATCGAGCTTACCCAGATCCAAATGCTGCTGCACTTTGGGATAGGCGGTGAACAGCACCTGAAAGCCGCGATCCAGGCGAAAGCCATCCACCTTGTCGGTACGCACCCGCCCCCCAGGGCCATCGCTTTTTTCCAAGACGAGAACATCCCTCTGGCCCCTCAGCACCTTGGCACAGGTCAGCCCTGCCAGCCCCGCGCCGATAACCACCACTTTGCCCATGCTCTGCCGGGATCCCTTCTCCGTGGAGTATTCTATCTGCTCGGATCCCATCAGGGTTGAACAGGCGGCCCCCAGATGCGAATCGAGCCATCGGCGCCACCACTGAGAAGGGTCTGTCCATATCGCTGCGCGACGCTTCCGCGACCGGGGCCAAACAGCAAGGCGCTCACCATCCAAGTCTGCCCGGCTAGGGTGCGCAACTCTTCTCCGCTGCGCAGATCCCAGAGTTTGATCTGGTGGGCACGGTGATCGGTGCCGCTGGCGAGCAAGCGGCCATCGGAGCTGAGGGCAAGGGCGGCCAAGCCGGCAAACGGCTGCGGCAAGGTACGCTCTAGGGCTCCCACGCCCAGGTTCCAGACCAAGATGCCACCGGTACTGCCGGCAAGCAAATAGCGGCCATCTGGGCTCAGAAGCACCTGCTCGATGGGGTAGTCGGCCTTTAGGGTTTCCAGCAAGGCTCCGCTGCCGGGATCCCAAAGGTAAACGGTGGGATCTCCATTGGCGGCCACCAAGATCCAAGGGGGGATCCCTTCAGACTGGCGGGAAGTATCCATACGGGTGGGTCTTGGGCCAAAGGCCACCGCTGTAATGCCTGCCCTCTGAGTGGTCTCCTGGGCGGCGGCAGCAGTGTGAGGCGATAGGGTGCGGATCAACTGGCCGTTGTCGGCCTGCCAAAGGCGGATGGTGCGGTCGGCGCTGCCACTGGCGATCCAGCGACCCTCTGGGCTGATGGCGACGCTGTTGATCAGCTCCGTGTGTCCCTGCAACTGCAACCGTGGCACCCCATCCCCCGGCGGGAGAGCCGGAAAATCCCAGACGCGCACTGTTTTGTCGGCCCCCCCACTGACCAGAAAAGTGCCATCCGGGCTGATGGCCAACGCTTCGATGGATCCCTTGTGGCCTGCTAAGGTTTGGAGAAGTTCACCGGCGTGGGGATCCCAAAGCCGGATTATGCCGTCGTCTCCCCCGGCAGCAAGGAGATTTCCATCCGGGCTGATGGCCAGAGCAGTGATGGCGGCAGGGCCTTCCAGCGTGGCCTTGAGCTGCAAAGACTTGGCCCAGTCTGCCGGGTCGTTATCGCTACGCGACGCTTCCGCGACCGTGACAGCGGTGGGGACGGAGGCATGAGAACCGTTCTCGCGAGTGGGACGGAGTCCTAGGCCGTTGCGCCCTGCCGGGCCAGAGGATCCCGTTCTCGTGAGCGGGACAGAATCCTTGGGCTCCCCCCGCAGGCCAAAGTTCGCCCTCATCTGCCAGGCCCCTGCCACCATCAACACCAGCAAAGCCGCTAAGCTGCCCCCCGCCCAAACCGGTGGGATCCAGGGACGCGCCCGCAGAGCAACGGGAGAACGGGGTGGAGTGGTCGGCTCCTGCAGAGGATCCGCCGCAGCGCCGGGATCGGGAAAAAGCAAAGTGCTCCGCACCCAATCGGCAGCAATGGGGGCAACGGAGCTGTCACCTGCCGGCAAAGCCTGCAAAGCGGCCAGAGCTTCCGCTGCTGAAGGAAAGCACTGCTGTGGGTTGCAGCCTACCAAACGATCCAGAAAGGCAGCGAAAGGGGCGCTGAGAGCAGGATGGAGTTTTTTGGAGACCAGATCATGCCAGCGCAACTCCCCCGTCAACGGATCGCGAAACAACTTCTGGGGCGGGATCCCGCTGAGGGCCTGCAGGGCGATCAGCCCAAGAGCATGGAGGTCGCCGCAACGCCTGGAGCCAGGAGGGTTCTCGGAGCCAGAGCCGGAAAAGGCCCCAACTCCCCACCCCAACAACACCCATCGGCCATCCGGCTGACGGTAGATCAAGCGAGAGGGCTGCAGGTTGCAGCAGCTCACCCCTTCCCGGTTTAGGAAGGCCAAGGTTTGTAGCACATCTTGCAACAAGGCCCGTACCTCAGCCTCCGTCCAGTCGCGTTCGCAATAGCGGTGCATGGCACTTTGGTGGGAAGGAGTCGTTGGCTGGCCCTTCTCGGTTGTGTCGCCCAGCAATAGAGTCTGTTCCAGGGTGGGCCCTTCAACCCATTCTTCCACCCAATAAAACTCCCCCTCTTGCTCAAAGTAGGCCAACAGGCGGGTAATACCTTCGTGGGATCCCAAGTGTTCCCGCAGGGCCGCTTCTTGTTGAAAGAGATGCCGCAGCGAGGCGGAGTCCTCACCCCGTTCGCGGTGCAGAGCACTTTGGCCGGGCTGCCAGCGCCTGATCACCACCCGAAGCCGCTCAGGGTGATGGCCATCTTGTGCCAAGTAGGTCTGTCCGCTGGATCCCAGTGCTTCTAAGATCCGATAGCGGCCACCCAGGGTCTGCCCTACCATGGGGAAAGTACGAACCTTTGCTTTCCGACCCATCATGCCATAGCGACGCCAGACTCAGGCCAACCGTTCGCGGTGCGGAGCACTTTGGGCCGCTTTCGGTCAACTCTCTCCCTGAAGTTGAGAGCAGGCTGAGTTGCTCAGCGACCTGGGGGGTGTTGTTGCAAAACCTGCTTCAAATATCGCCCTGTATGGGATCCGGGCTGCTCGGCCACCTGTTCTGGGGTGCCAACGGCGATGATCTGGCCGCCGTGGTCGCCGCCTTCTGGCCCCAGGTCGATGATCCAATCGGCACAGCGGAGAATGTCCAGGTTGTGCTCGATCACCAGCACGGTGTTGCCCGTATCCACCAGCCGTTGCAGGACGTTCAAGAGTTTGTGGACATCGTAAAAGGACAAGCCGGTGGAAGGCTCATCCAACAGATAGAGGGTTTTGCCGGTGGAGCGGCGGGCCAGTTCTGCGGCCAACTTGACCCGTTGCGCTTCCCCACCGGAGAGGGTCGGGGCTGGCTGGCCCAGCTTGATGTAATCGAGGCCCACATCGGCCAGAGTCTGCAGGATCTTGGCGGCGGGGGGCAGAGCCGAGAAAAAATCCAGCGCTTCCCCCACTGTCATGTCCAGGACTTCGGCGATGTTTTTGCCTTTGTACTTGATCTGCAGGGTTTCGCGGCTGTAGCGGCTGCCCCCACAGACTTCACAGGTGACGTACACATCGGGCAGAAAGTTCATTTCAATCACGTTCACCCCCTGCCCTTTGCAGGCTTCACAGCGCCCCCCCTTGACGTTGAAGGAAAAGTGGCCGGATTGGTAGCCTCTGGCCTTGGCATCCAAGGTTTGGGCAAAGGTTTGGCGGATCGGGTCGAACAGGCCGGTGTAGGTGGCAGGGTTGGAGCGGGGGGTACGGCCAATGGGAGATTGGTCGATCACGATCACCTTGTCAATGTGTTCGATGCCCTCAAGTGCTCCCATCTCCGTGGGTTGGGGCACCTTGTGTCCAAGATGGTGCTGCAGGGCAGGGTAGAGCAATTCGTTGACCAAGGTGGATTTGCCGGAGCCAGAGACCCCCGTGACACAGACCAACTTGCCCAGGGGGATCTCTACATCAATGTGCTTGAGGTTGTTTTTGTGGGCATTGGTGAGCTTGAGAGAAACCGCCTTGCCGGCCCGCCGCTGCCCAGGGGTCGGGATCCGCTCCCGCCCTGAGAGATAGGCTCCGGTGATGGAGCGTTCGCAGGCCATGATGTCCGCCAGGGATCCCTGCACCACCACTTCCCCCCCGTGGATCCCGGCTCCAGGGCCGATATCCACGATGTAATCGGCGGCACGGATGGTTTCTTCGTCGTGTTCCACCACGATCAGCGTGTTGCCCAGATCCCGCAGGCGAAACAAGGTCTGCAACAGGCGCTCATTATCCCGCTGGTGCAGGCCGATGGAGGGTTCGTCCAACACGTAGAGCACGCCCGTCAAGCCGGAGCCCATTTGGCTGGCCAGCCGGATCCGCTGCGCTTCGCCGCCGGAGAGGGTCATGGCCGGACGGGCCAAGGTGAGGTAGTCGAGGCCCACATCCACCAAAAACTGCAGCCGGGTTTTGATCTCCCGCAGCACCAACTCGCCGATCTGCGCTTGGCGGGGGGTAAGGTTTAGCTGCTCCAGGCGGCGCAGGCAGTCTCTGATAGAGATTTCGGTGAGATCCGTGATGCGGTAGCCCCCAATGCGCACGGCCAGAGCTTCCGGCTTGAGACGGGATCCCCCACAGGCGGAACAGGGACGGTGGGTGAGGTAGGTTTCCAGCTTTTGCCGATAGACTTCGGAAGTGGTTTCCTGGTAGTGCCGCTGCAATTGGGGGATCACCCCTTCATAGCGGCGATAGTACCCCCGGCCTCGGTATTGAGATTCCGCCTCGACGATATAGATCTCTTGGTCTGCACCGTAGAGGATGATCTGCTGTTGTTGGGGGGTGAGATCGCACCAGCGGGTGCTGAGGTCGAAGCCAAAAGCCTTGGCGGCTCCTGCCAACAGGGCCAGATAGTAGGGGTTCTCCCGCTCTGACCAAGGTGCGATGGCGGCGTACAGGGGTAGCTTCGGATCGGGCACCACCCGGTCGGGGTCGAAGATCGGTTCAAAGCCCAAACCGTGGCAGACGGGACAGGCCCCAATCGGTGAGTTGAAGGAAAACAGGCGCGGCGACAGCTCGCCCATCACCGAACCGTGCTCCGGGCAGGCAAATTGCTCGGAAAAGACCAGCTCCGTCGGCTTGCCGTTCAGGTATTGCCCCGCCGACTCGGCCACTTTCTGCAGCAGGAATTCTTGTTCGCCCTCGCGAGGCATCACTTCCACCACCGCGATCCCCTGCGACTGCCGCAGACAGGTAACCAGAGAGTCGGTGAGTCGCTCTGCCAAATCCGGGCCTTTCACCAGCCGATCCACTACGATCTCGATGTCGTGGGCTTTGTTTTTGGCCAAGGTGATCTCCTCACTCAGCTCCCGCACCTGGCCATCGACACGCACCCGCACAAACCCCTGGTGTCGCAGGCTTTGTAACAAGTTGGCGTGGGTGCCCTTTTTTCCTTTCACCACCGGCGAAAGCAACTGAAACCGCGTCCGATCCGGCAGAGCCATGATCTGATCCACAATCTGATCCACCGTCTGCGGGGCAATCACCCGGTTGCAATGGGGACAGTGAGGGATCCCAGCTCTTCCGTACAGAAGCCGCAGGTAGTCGTAGATTTCGGTAACGGTGCCGACGGTGGAACGGGGGTTGTGGCTGGTGGACTTTTGATCGATGGAGATGGCCGGACTCAGCCCTTCGATGCGATCCACATCCGGTTTGTCCAGTTGCCCCAAAAACTGTCGCGCATAGGCGCTGAGGGATTCCACATAGCGCCGCTGTCCCTCGGCAAAGATGGTGTCGAAAGCCAAGGAGGACTTGCCCGATCCGGAGACGCCCGTGAATACCACCAGGCGATCGCGCGGGATCCGCAGCTCGACATTCTTGAGGTTGTGCTGCCGCGCCCCCACCACGTGAATTTCGTTTTGGCTGGACATCTCACCACCTTTTCGCGCAGCGTGTCACAGGCATCCCGTCGAGACCGGCGAGTAACAAAATCTTAACGATTCTTAGTTAACGATTCTAATGCTCTTCGCTTTGTCCAAAAGGGGATCCCAGGGACGACAAATCGGTAGCAAAAAAGACTTAGCTATGCTGGAAAAGATCGACCCCCAAGGGCCATGACCTGGACACTGCCATCCGTTCAAAAGGTGTTTGTTTACCTGTTGGTGGGGATTGCCTTCACGGCTCTTTGTCTGGGGGATCAGGCTTTGTCGCCACCGGTGATTGGTGTCTGTTTGGCAGCGGGGGCCTGCAGTTGGTTTTGGGAGCCGCCAAGGATTGCTTTTGCCCGCTATGCCCCCCTGTGGATGCCTCTGACGGTGGCGGTGTTGCTCAGCCTGCTGGCTTTGGTTATCTTTGGGATCCTTCCCTTTTCCGATGGGGCCATTGGCTTGGTGCTTTACCTAACGGGGGCCAAGCTGTTTCAGCGGGAACGGGCAGCCGATCACATCCAGTTGGCGGTGCTGTCTCTGCTGCTGATGGCCATTGCCACCCTGTTCAACGAAGACATCAGCTTTGGGCTGCTGTTTTTGCTGTACGTGGGGGTAGGGCTAATCAACCTCACCCTTTACCACCTGCGCCTGCAAGCAGAGCAGCACCCGCAGGCAGCCAGCCAAACCCGTGGCATCAACCTCAACTTTTTGGGCTTTCTCGGATCCCTGGCCTTGCTGGCGGTGATCCTGTCGGTGGCTTTGTTCTTCCTGTTCCCGCGAGTTAGTTTAGGAATCCTGGGCCGCCAGGCCCGCTCCCCGGTGATGACCACCGGCTTTGCCGAGGAAGTCAGCCTGGGAGCATTCGGCACCCTCAAAACCGATAACACCGTTGTCATGCGGGTGGAATTTCCGGCAGGGGTGCCGCCCCGTGTGGAGTCCCTCTACTGGCGCGGGATCAGCTTCGATCGCTACGATGGACGGGCCTGGTCGCGAACGCTAGACCGCTTCATCCCCATTTTCCCCAACGCAGCAGGGGTATTTGATCTCTCTGCCTCCAGCTTGATCCCCACAGCCCCCGAACTCCAGTTCTTCCCGCTGGAGCAGCTCATCTATCTGGAGCCGCTGGCCACCAACACCGTTTTTGGGGTGGCCCCACTGGTGGAAGTTGAATGGCTGGAGCGGGGAGGAGCGGCGACGGTGCAACAAGCCTGGCAACGGCAAAATCGCCGCCTCATCTTGAGCGAGACCGGAGATATCGGCCATTCTCTGCCTCGGCAGGTGCCCCATCTCTACCGTGCCCGGAGCCGGATCCCAAGGGAGTTGGGCCCGCGCTTGCGCCGGCTGAGCCACGCAGAGCTGCTCAATGCCCTCGATGCGGTTCAACGGGAAGCCTATCTGCAACTACCGCAAGATTTGGATCCGCGCGTTCCGGCTTTGGCGGAGCAGATCACCGCTGGGATCCCTGACGTTTTCAGCAAGATGACCGCCTTGCAGAATTACCTGCTGGAGAACTATGCCTACACCACCGATCTGCCGGATCCCGGCTCTGAGCCGCCTTTGGACGCCTTTCTGTTCACCCATCGGCGGGGCCACTGCGAATATTTCGCCACAGCCCTGACGGTGCTGGCCCGCAGCATTGGCATCCCGGCCCGAATGGTGAATGGCTTTTTGGGCGGGCGCTGGGTGGTGCAGGAACGGTATCTGGCAGTGCGCAATGCCGACGCCCATTCCTGGACAGAGATCCCCTTTGGCTCCTACGGGTGGATCATTTTCGATGCCACACCGGCAGAGGCCAATGTCAGCCGGCGGGAAACCTGGTGGGATCCGATTCAGGATTTTTACGACAGCTTGCGCTTTCGCTGGTTCAAGTACGTCATCCAGTACGACCTATCCACCCAGCAGCAGATCTGGCGGCAGATTCAGGAGATGGCCAGCGCTGTAGCCGCCTCTCCGGATCGAGAGGATGTCGGTGCTGGCTTCCGTCGCAGCCTGGTTGCCTTGGGGCAAACGTTGCAGCAGAATGGCCTGCCGGTGTTGGGGGTGGTTTTGATCACCGGATCCATGGCCTATTGGGGTCGCCGCCGCCGCTATCGGGCTTTGCGCTGGCAGGATGGGGGGTGGATTCTGTTGGCCACTGCCGGCAATGGGGTTTTGCTGGGATCCCTGTGGCAGCCGCCCCCTGCATGGCCTACCTGGATGGTAGGGATCCTGCTGCCAGGGCTGACCTTTGCTCTGGTGCGCTGGAGTCCGGCAGCTCTGCCCAGATCCCAGCACCGGCGACAGGCGATCTCAAAGCTGTACCTGCAACTGCGGGAGGCTTCGACAGCAGTGGGGATCCCGGAGCACTTGGGGCCAGCGCAACGGGTTGAGCACCTGCGCCACTCCGATTTGCCACAAGCCCAGTTGGCCATCCGGTTCTTGGAGCGCTACATGGAGGTGCGCTTCGGTGGGATCCCGTTGGAGGTGGGGGAACTGCAGCGCTGGCAGCAGCAACTCAGACAGCTTAGGCAAGCATGGCAGCCACTGGCCAAAAACCCCGCCATCACCTCCAGAAGAGCCACTTGACCAGAGGGACGGCTGCGCCTTAGAACAGGTACCCCAAAAGCCCTGCGAGAAGCCTTGACAGTTATGAGACAGTTAAGAGATAGTTAACGTTAGTTATAGACCCCGTAAGCTGCACTGTCAGACGGGGAAATCGCTCAGTGGCGCACTCGCTTCAGGCAAGTTTCGCGCCGCTGCATTGCTATGCCCTTGCAAACTCATCTGAAGCTGTGTTACGTTTTTTAACGTTCAGCTTCGAACGAGCAAGGGCGTGTTAGCTATGCGTAGCTATTCTTTGAGGGCGGCTTTGGCTGCAACTTTGTGTCTGCTGTCCTCGTCAGTTTTTTCCTCTAGTGTGGCTCAAGCGGCGCCTAAGCCAACCGGCAACGGTGCAATCTTCTTTCACCCAGATGGAACCTCAGCTTCCCACTGGGACATTACGCGCATTCTCCACTACGGCCCTGATGGCTTTCTGAACTGGGATCGTCTCCCCGTGATTGCCCCCTATCGCGGGCACCTTCTTGACCAGCTTGGAGGAACTTCCAACGCCGGAGCGGTGATCCATGCCACGGGAACCCGTGCCCACGCCAAGAGCTTTGGGTTGGATCCGGACGGCAAGGAGTATCCTTCTGCCAACGGTACCCTGAACACGATCATGGAAGATGCTGTGGCGGCGGGCTTGGGTACAGCTTTGGTGCAGTCGGGCTCCCTCATCGAGCCGGGGACGGCTGCCTTCGTTGCCAAGGCTGCCAAGCGCAGCGATTACGAAGAGATTGCCCTGCAGGTGGTGGAGTCGGGGGTGGACATCATTCTCGGGGCTGGCGAGGAATGGCTGCTGCCGGAGGGCGTCCAGGGGCGCTTTGGCCAAGGGAAGCGCAAGGATGGCCGCAACCTGATTGAGGAGGCCAAGAAAAAAGGGTACGCCGTTGTCTACACCCGCGACGAGCTGCTGAAGCTGCCGGCTGATGTTTCCAAAGTTTTGGGGGTGTTCAACGTGGAGGACACCTTCTACGACAAGCCAGAGGAAGAGCTGCGCGCCCAAAACCTGCCCAACTACATTGCCAGCGCCCCCACCATTGCCGAGATGACCGAATTTGCCCTGGCGCGGATCTCCCGCAATCCCAAGGGCTTCTTCGCCGTCATCGAAGAAGAGGGCACCGACAACATGTGCAATAACCTCAATGCCTCTGGCTGCCTGGAGGCTATGAAGCGGGCCGACGATGCCATCGGGGTGATTCTCAACTTTATCGAGAAGAATCCCAAGACCTTCATGATCACCACCAGCGACAGCAATGCCGGTGGCATGCAGTTGGTGGATGTCGAGTCCGCCGATGAGCCGTTGCCCCCCACCGATCCCGAAGAAAGTGGTGCCCCCATTGACGGGGTTGACGGCACCGGTAGCAAGCCGTTCATTTCCGCTCCCGACAAAAATGGCAAGCGCTTTCCCTTTGCCGTGGCTTGGGCCAGTAAGGATGACGTGGGCAGCGGCGTCATCGCTCGCGCTGCGGGCTTGAATGCCCAAGAGCTGGTGCCGACCACCGGGATCCTGAACACGGACATCTACCGGATTCTCTACTCAGTTCTCTTTGGGGAGCGGATCCCCAGCGAGCTGAAGCCCTAGTGCTGCAGTTACCTGCTTTGGACGGGCATTTGCCTTAAGCTCTGGTAGCCACGGGGGATCCATTGGATCCCCTTTTTTTACGAGACTACACAACGCTTGGATTTCTATGATCGTTTGATCGTTGAACAGACTTGGAGTACCCCTGCTGCACCGCCTGGTAGCGCCGTTTGAACTCCTGCTGCTGCACCTTGTGATCCACGATGGGATCCGGATAGCCACAACTTCGCCGTTCCCGCAAAGCCCAGGCTCCCTTGGGGTCATCTCCCACCCACAGCAGAGCCGGCGTATCCAGCCGTGCCAGCTCCGGCAGATAGCGACGGATGTACTCTCCTTCCGGGTCATAGCGGGCTGCTTGCGTGGCCGGGTTGAAGATGCGCAGGGGCTTGGGATCCGTGCCCACACTGGCGCTCCACTGCCAACCGCCGTTATTGGCCGCCAGATCCCCATCCACTAGCTTTTGCATAAAGTAGCGTTCCCCCCAGCGCCAATCGATAAGCAGATCCTTGGTCAGGAAGCTGGCCACAATCATGCGGCAGCGGTTGTGCATCCAGCCAGTTTCGTTCAGTTGGCGCATGGCCGCATCCACGATGGGGTAGCCCGTCTGACCGGTGCACCAGGCCTGAAACCAGTCCTGCCGATTGTCCCACTCCAGGGCGTCGAAGGCTCGTCGATAGGCTCCGGTTTCCACGTGAGGCCAGTGGGCCAAGACATGCTTGTAAAACTCTCGCCAGCACAGCTCCTGCCGCCAAGTTTGCAAGCTGCTTTCGGCCTCTTGGCTGCGCACCTCGGCTTCCACCTCCCGCGTGGCTTGCCACACCTGGCGAATGCCGATCGTTCCCCAGCACAAGTGGGGGCTCAGTAGAGAAGTGCCCGGCTCAGCCGGGAAGTTGCGGGCTCGCTCGTAGTCCAAAATGCGCAAACCCTGACAAAAGTCTTCCAAAAGGGCTTGAGCCGCTGCTTCCCCCGCTGCTGGGATCCGCTGGTCGCAGACAAAGCCCAAATCTGCCAAAGTCGGTAGAGGCTGCGCTTTTAGTCCCGATACCGGCTGCAGACCCTCGGGGGTTGGGTAGGGATCCCGCTTGGGCAAGCTCGCCCACCTGCGCCAGAAGGGAGTGAAGACCGAATAGGGCTCCCCTGCCTGGGTCAACACTTCCCCCGGCCCGTGCAGCAGCATATCTTGGTAGGAGAAGGACTGGATCCCGGCTGCGGCCAAACTGGCCTGCACTCGACTCTCTTGCTGTAGGGCGAACGGCTCCCCATCGGCATTCCAAAACACGGCCCTGGCTCCCAGGTCTGTGGCCAAGCACCGCAACTCCACCGAGGGATCCCCCAGCCGCCAGATCAGTGGGATCCCCATCTGGGCGTAGCGCTCTTGGAGCTCTTGCAGAGCCTGAAGCAAAAAGGCCACCCTAGCTGGGGCCATGTCCGACCGTCTCAGCATCTGCGGGTCGAAAATGAAGACAGGCACCACCTGAGAGCTGCGCTGGGCTGCCTCATGAAGAGCTGTGTTGTCCCCTAACCGCAGATCGCGACGATGCCAAAGCAAAACGGGGGAAGTCATAGGCTGCCAAGCAATGGGATCCCATCTTGGCCGGTTGCCACCGCCCCTTTCAACTCACTCCCCTCAAGGCTGGGAGCCGGGGCGGCCAGAAGCTACATTCTAAAGAACCTTGAAGAACCCTATCAAAGCTCTAGACTGTCGAACACCCGACTGGGACAATAGCGGCAGCGCTCCTCTGGCTTTTGCTGGCCATCGCTGTATCCCATCGCGTAAGCTGTATCCCCCAACATCACCACCAGCTGAGTCAGCTTCAGGGAAAGCAACGGGTCAAGCGGCTCCGTCACATTCAGCATAAACTGCTCAATGGAGCGCCGCAGCGCCTCTGGCGTCTTGATCATCACGTCTCCATCCATCCATCGATGGCTTTAGGTATACATACTCAAGGCAAGATGGACATGGACTCAGGATAAAGGTGGAAGGAAGAGATGCTCGTAGCATTGGCTACTGTTCTTGGGATCGAGCCGGCAAGGGCTGAGCTCCACACCAGCCAGAGCAGGCTTGCGGATGATGTTAGCCTAGGTATCCAAAAATGGCGACAGCGCGACGGGTGGCACGGGTAGCAGAGCTGATCAAACGAGAGGTCAGCCAAATCCTGCTCTCGGAGATCAAAGATGACCGGGTTGGGGCAGGGATGGTCAGCATTGTGGATGTCGAGGTTTCCAATGACCTGCAAAACGCCCGCATCTTCGTCAGCATTTATGGGGATGAGACAGCTCAACACCGAGCTATGGAAGGGCTAGCAGCGGCCACACCCTTTGTGCGGCGGGAAATCGGCCAGCGCCTCAGCCTGCGACGGGTGCCAACGGTGGTGTTTTTGCAGGATCGCTCTTTGGAGCGGGGATCCCGCGTTTTGGCCCTGCTCAACCAACTGAGACCGACCTTTGAGGCCAAGGCCCAGACTGGGGTTGAGGAACCGCTAGAGAACACCGCCGAGGGCGAAGAAAACCCATCGGGCGGTGAATAATTGCACCGATGGCTAAGCAGACCAGATAGAGAGGCCTTTGCTTTGCAGCAATGCGGACAACATGAAAGAAAGATTTTTTACCGTTCGTGTCGCGTAAGCGGGCCCTGAAGTTTTTGGATTTGTTAGGCTTAAGGGAGCTATACAGCCCTTCCCCCGATCGTCTATCCGTACAGGACTCCATGTCTGCGGCACACTTGCGCAAACCAGAGCGCTCTGCTCCAAAGGGCAGCGGCGTTGTTGTGGTCAACCTGCGAAAGGGCTGTAAGGTTGCTGTCCATGCCTTCCCTGCCTTTTCATGGATGTTCAAAGCCCACTGCAACCGGATCCCTCTCTAGGGGGTGCTACTCCACTCCAAGCTCTGCAGGCCCTCAACCAGAGTGTTGCCGAAGCTCTGGTTTCCTGCTTGAAAGGGCAACCCCAACAGGCCACTCAGCACCTTTTGCTGGCTCTGCCGCAGCTCATGGCAGCTCTGGGGGCCTTGAGGCAAAAATCTTCCCTTCGCGTGAGCGGGCCGGAGGTCTTGGCCGAGCCTGCAGGCTGCCCTTCAGAAGCCCAGCCCAAGCGCATCCTTCACATCGAAGGCAACCGCGTGGAAGTGTGGGTGGATAACCAAATTCGCAGCAGTTGGAGCATTTGGTCGGTGGGAGATCTCAAGGAAGTCTGCCGGCTGGCAGAAGAGTTTGACTGTGGCCTCAGCTATTCTCTAGGAGAAAACTCAGAGTCTCAGTCGGAAATGCTGCTGTTGCCCCCCAATTCTGCTGATTTGTCCGACCGACTCTCCAACCCCGTTCACGTAAGCGGGCCGGAGGCCCCAGGCTCTGCCGCCTAGCACCCCCAGCTTCGGTTGCTGCTTTTGCTGTTCAAATCCCCATGGCAGAACCCCAACGGCTACAGAAGCTCTTGGCTCAGCAGGGATTGGCCTCGCGTCGCCAGGTGGAAGCTTGGATCCTGGCCGGGCGCGTTCGGGTCAATGGGAAGGTGGTCACTGAGCTGGGCTCCAAAGCCGACCCAGAGCGGGATTGCATCGAAGTGAATGGGCAAGTGATCCCTTTGGCCAAGGATCCGGCGCGCTATGTTTTGCTCCTGCACAAGCCAGTGGGGGTTTTGTCAACCTGTGCAGATCCTTGGGGACGCAAGACGGTGCTGGATCTGCTCCCCCCATCTTGGAAACGGCAAACCCGCCTCTACCCGGTGGGCCGGCTGGATGCGGACAGCAGTGGCGCTTTGCTGCTCACCAATGATGGCGACTTGACCTTGAAGCTGACCCATCCGCGCTATCATCTGCCCAAAACCTACCGGGTACAGGTACAAGGGCATCCGAGTCAGGCCACTCTGCAACATTGGCGAGACGGAGTAGACTTAGAGGGGTACACCACTCTGCCGGCGGAGGTGGAGTTTTGTCCTGCCCCGGATTTCCGGCAAAGGGAGCATCCCAATTGCTCCTGGCTGAGGGTGGTGTTGTTTGAGGGACGCAACCGGCAAATTCGGCGGGTGGCGGAGCGTCTTGGGCATCCGGTGCTCAGCTTACATCGGGAAGCCATTGGCCCACTGGGCTTGGGCAACCTGAAAGCAGGCCAGTTCCGCCAGTTGGATCCCCATGAGCTCCAAGCTTTGCTGGCCCCTCTCACCGGGCACAGCAGCTCATCCTCGCTCGGGAAGCGCCCTCTTTAGCTCGTCAGAGCCTCTAACTGAGTGCAAACTCTCACAGTAGCCTCCTTTCTTCCGCAGGTGGCCAAATGATGCAAGAGCCAGCACACTCTTTAGAAGCCCTGGGATCCCTGTTGCGGCAAACACGGGAGGCACGGGGACTGACGTTGACAGAAGTAGCTAACGATACCTTCATTCGCTGCCAATATCTGCAGGCGCTGGAGGAAGCTGACTTGAGCCGGTTACCGGAGCCGGTGTATGTGCAAGGGTTTCTCAAGCGCTATGCCGACTATTTGGGGTTGGATGGCGAAACCCTCTCTCGGCGTGCCTCTCCGCTTTTATCGGCCAAAACCCCCCGCGCGCCAGCTCCTCTTGCTGTTGTCGGCCAGCAACCTGCCTTTGCCCTGCGCCCTCTCCACCTTTGGGCCGCTTATGTGGTGCTGATTGTGCTGACGGTGGGGGGATTATCAGCTCTTTTGGAGGGCACAGGCAATCCTTTTGGGCGTTGGCTGGTGAGCCTGCCAACAGTTGGCCGGGAAGGCTCCGGCCAGCAACCGCCTGCTGCCAACTCCCCGGATCCCACTCTGTCGGCAGCTCAGCCCACGGCCCGCCAACTGTTTCCCACCCTCGACCAATGGACGCGCATTCAGGGCGTCTTCCCCGAGGTCTTGGAAGCTCACTCAGGGGGGGCGGGGCGCAAGCCGGTGCGTCTGGATATTCGCGTTGTGGAGCGCCCTTCCTGGTTGCGGGTCATCGCCGATGGGCAAACGGTTTTTGAGGCCACCTTACAGCCAGGGGCCGAGTTGAATTGGGAAGCGGAGCAGTCAATCGTGTTGCGTACCGGCAATGCGGGCGGTGTGTTGGTGACCTTTAACGACCGGGAGCTTGGAGTGATGGGCCGATTTGGGGAAGTGAAAGAGCTGATGTTCGAGCCGGGGTTGGATATTCAGTCGCTGCAGTAGGAACCCAGCCAAATGATCATCCCGTTGCGCTTGGCATTATCGGCGGCAGAGTAGGAGCAATCTCCCACCCCTGGGAGCGGAGCTGCTGCAGCAGGTGTCGGACTTTGTCTATGTCTTTATCGCCGGGGTGGCGTTCCACACCACTGGAGAGGTCGATGCCGCTTGGCTGAAGGTGGCTGAGTGCCTGCAGAACATTGTCCGGGTTCAGACCACCGGCCAGTAGCCAAGGCAAGGGCAGAGCCCGCTCACGCGAAAGGCGAGCAAGTTCTGGCCAATTCAGGGTTCGCCCCGTTCCCCCCGCCTGTTGGGGGTGATAGGCATCCAAAAGCAGCACCTCCACACAGTCTCGGTAGAGATAGGCTACTTCCAGATCCGCCGGCTGGCGAATGCGCAGGGCTTTGATGCGGCGGATCCCGGGAAGCCATTCCCCCAATTGCTGACAATCTTGCGGGGATTCTTGGCCATGCAACTGGACAGCCGTGAGGCCCACCGTTTCCACCCAGGCGGCGATGGCGCGGGGATCCTGATCCAGGAAGACCCCCACCTTTTCCACAGGGCCGGGCAGGGATCCCACCCAACGAGCCATTTCCGAGAGGGGCAAATAGCGGGGGGTATTGGGCACCGCGATGAACCCAAGGGCACTCACCCCCAGCGCGGCGATGGCCTCCGCCTGATCCTGACGGGTGATGCCGCAGATTTTGACAAACAACCGGCCCATTGGGAGCACCACCAAAACAATTGGCTGCTGGTTCTTGGATGGTTCTGAGAGCGCTGATACATCTACTTTTGTTCAGGGCGCATTTGCAGAGGATCCGGCTGTTCCGAGTGAAGCTTGTTGATCCGGCGCACCATTTGCCATAGCCGTCCAAAGTTGCGCTGGTTGAAGTGCATCACCAGCCGTGGCAGATGGGCAATATCTTCCTCGGCTTCCTCCGGCAAGGCCCCAGTTTGCTCGATCCGGCCCGAATCGAGAATATCGGCAAACTCTTCGTTTAAGATGTCTAGGGCTTCCGGTGAGAGTCTGGTGTTCAAGCGCAAAACCAGGAGCTCCCGCACGTAGCGATTGCTGTGAAAGACGCGATAAAAATCGACAATCTGCTGGCAGGCATCTTCCACGTCGTCGGTTAGGGTGTAGAGGAAGAGATCTTCTGGGCTGATCAAGCCGCGACCAAGCAGGTGCTCCCGCACGTATTCGTCCCATTCTTTCCAGTAGCAGCCACCTGTTCTGTCCACCAGCACCAAGGGCATGAGCTTGGTTTTGCCGGTTTGCATCAGGGTTAGGCATTCAAAGGCTTCATCCTGAGTGCCGAAACCGCCGGGAAAAAGCACCAGCGCGTCGGTTTCTTTAACAAAAAAGAGCTTGCGCGAAAAGAAATACTTGAAGTTGATGACCCGATCGCTGGCAGCAATAACGGGATTGGCCATTTGCTCAAAGGGAAGCTGGATATTGAGCCCAAAAGAGTTTTCCAGCCCTGCCCCTCGGTTGCCGGCTTCCATAATGCCGCCGCCGCCCCCCGTCATCACCATGAACCCCCGTTGACTGATGCAGTGGGCGAACAACTGGGCCTGGCGATATTCGGGACTTTCTGGCCCCAGTCGTGCCGACCCGAAAACGGTGATCTTGCGTTGATGAGCGTAGTTTTGGAAGGCGGCAAACCCCTGCTCCAGATCCTCAAGAGTGGCCGCCAAGATCTTGGCATCCAAACGGCTCAGCTCTAGGGATCCCATGCGCTGCAGCGACTGCAAAATACGCAGCCAGGCTGTCCGGTTGGGGTGATGCTCCAACTGCTTTAGGCGAGTCTCAGCGTTGGAAAAAACCTCTCGCAGAAGGGAAGAAACAGAATCGGTCAAGCTGGGATCCTAAAGTTCTCTGGGATTCACTTTAATCAGTTCTCAGCACAAAATATCAACCAGGTTCCAATGCAGAACCCAAAAGTTACATTCTGAAACATCCAGGCTCCTGGCCTCAGGGCTGTCCTCAGGCTTCGGCAGGTGTGTCGAAGTGCTTTTCCAGGATCGTGGTCAGAGTTGCCTTGGGTACGGCGCCGACCACCACATCCACCTTCTGGCCGCCCTTGAACAACATCAGGGTGGGAATGCTGCGAATGCCGTACTGGCTGGCAGTTTGAGGGTTCTCGTCAGTATTAATTTTTACAACCTTAACTTTGCCGACATACTGCTCAGCTATCTCCTGAACCACAGGAGCCACCATCCGGCAGGGGCCACACCAAGGTGCCCAAAAATCGACCAAAACCGGAATATCGCTGCGCAGCACCTCTGCCTCAAAGGTAGCATCAGCGATATCTATTGCTGCAGACATGCTTGGAGAACTCCTGAAACAATACCTATCATGGTTTCTAATCTTAGCACAGCTCTCTGGCTGCTGCTGACCGAAAACTCGGCGTCGCAGGCCCCGGCATTCATGCCTGGGGATAAGTCACCGTCTCATGACAGGACGGGAGACTCGCTCCACCCGCTTATGGAAGGGTGCAGCGTTAAAGGTGAAGTAGAAGTATCTGGGGTGTTTTGGCATCTCAGTAGTTGAGGAGATGGCGTCCCCCACGAGGATATAGGCCCTCGTGTAGCCCATTGCAACGAAGCGCGAGGAGCGTGGAGCGATGGAAAAAATCCCCCGGCTTTAGCCGTGGGGAGAACGTTAACGATCTGGCTGGACTGGCCGGATTAGCATTGGTGAGCTGGGATCCCTTAGACAAATACCATTGGCTTATGACGGATTTTCTCGAAAGCAGCCGCATCAAAACGGTAGAGGGTTGCCGGTCTGCCTGTGCCTTGGGTGCTTTTCTGGCCGGTATCTTGCAAGATACCCAGTTTCAGTAGGCGGGCGCGAAAATTGGAGTAGTCGGAGAACCCCTCGCCCAAAACGGTGCCGTAGAGCTGATAGACCTCCCCTAGCGTGAAGGTGGCGGGCAAAATGTCAAAGGCAATCGGGCTGTACTCCAACTTGGCGCAGAGGCGACGGCGGGCATAGCGGCAAATCTCTTCGTGGTCAAAGGCTAAAGAGGGAATTTGGTCGGCGGGATACCAGGCAATGCCCTCCACTCCGTCCGCCAGCAATTCAGCATCCTGGAACCGCACTAGGGCAAAGTAGCTGACCGACAGGTAGCGCACCCCATAGGCATCCTCGGCCTCGCGGGGATCCCGCTCCGGCCCCCCGAAGGTGTAGAGCTGCTCCAGATAGAGGTTTTTAACACGAATTTTCTCCGCCAAGATGCGGTAGGCCGCTGCTTCTAGGGATTCTGAGCGCCGCACCAGTGTTCCTGGCAGGGCCCAGCAACCGCGGAAGGGATCCTCCCGCCGCCGCACCAGCAGCACCAGAAGGCGATTCTGCTCAGTGTCGATGGAGAAAATGACCGCATCCACGCCCACCCGGAACTCCGCCAAGGCGATCCGGTTCTCCGATGGGCCTGCCACGATGCGGGATCCCTGCATAGCTTGGCACTGAATCCTCCACCAACAGCCTACCCAGTTTGTCCCTCCAGAGGGAGCTACCAGCCTGGACCACCGTCTTGCCAGTCTAAGCCCTATCTGGGGCGAAGGCTTTCGTGTCGCGGGGAAGATGGGTTGCTAAAGGTGTGCAAAAGAACCCCGACTCAGGCAACACTTTTACTTTTTGCGCGATTTGGCTCTTTTTCAGCCACGGAGGACCCCTCAGCGAGGGGAAACAGCCGACCTTGTCTGACAGCGATCTGAACCCGCGTGCCCACAGGCAGAGCTTCCCGCGCCAGAGCGTGCAGTTCTTTGCCGGTCTCTGTGATCAGGCAATAGCGGTACTCTCGCCCCAAAAACTGCCGATCCCGAATGACAATGCCTCCCTGAGGATCAGGGTGCAAATGCAACTCCTCCTGGCGAACCATCAACTCTGCGCAGCGCAAGCTGGGGTCGGGCTGATCCCTCAAAGCCTGGAATGGGATGTGCAGCAGCTCTTCAGCCTGCCAACCAAACTCCCGCCGCTCACAGCGCAGAAAGTTGGCCTGGGTAATAAACTCTGCCACGAAGCGAGTAGCCGGCTCCCGATAGACCTCCTCCGGGGATCCCCATTGCTCAATACGGCCTTCCCGCATCACCGCCACCCAGTCGGAAAGGCAGAGAGCCTCCTCTTGGTCGTGGGTGACAAAAATGGCCGAGGTCTGGGTTTGCTTGAGGATTTTGCGGATTTCTTCCCGCAGGTAGTAGCGCACCTGCACATCCAAATTGCTCAGGGGCTCATCCAACAGGATCAAGCTAGGCCTGGGGGCCAAAGCCCGCGCCAAAGCCACCCGCTGCTGCTGCCCGCCCGAAAGCTCGTGGGGATAACGATGGGTGTAGTCTTCCAGGCCCACCAACCGCAACACCTCGTAAGCGCGTTCCCGCGCCTGTTGGGCAGCGCCTCGCAACTCAGCTCGCAACTCAGTTGAGGAGGAGCGATTGCCACCCCCTGCCGCCGACGCAAACGGGGTAGTGGGTCGGAGGCCAAACATCACATTGGCCAACACGTTCAAGTGGGGAAACAGGGCAAAATCCTGAAACACCAGCCCCACTCCCCGTCGCTCCGGTGGGATCCACTGCCCCTCCCCAGCCACAACCTGCCCCCCCAGCAGGATCCGCCCGCTATCCGGCTGCTCAAATCCGGCAATGGTGCGCAATAAGGTGGTTTTCCCACAACCTGATGGGCCCACAATGCTGAGGATGTCTCCTTGGGGCAGGCGAAACTCGACTTCCCGCAAAACCAACTGCCGCTGGCCGGGAAACCCCTTGCTGATGCCCTCGAGCTGAAGGATGTAGGAGGGATCCTCGCGCACGGCAGTGGGACTTGGAGAAAACAAGAACTCAGCCATGACGGTTGTTGTTGCAAAAGATTTTCACTATTTTTACCACACTACCATGTCCCCGGATCCCGTCCAACCGGATCGGGATCCAACAGCCAGCAGCCAGATCTTGAGCAGGACAGAATAAGGTTTCTACGCCTCGCCCTGATTCCAAGCGAAGCAGCGGAAAATCAGTGTTAAACTTAGTTAACGAAGTTTCTCAGGCCTGGGCGGCGCTTGTTTGTGTGGCGCACTCCAGAGGCTTGTTCTAAATGAGTTTTGAGACAAAGTTTCCCGAACGTGCTCTGATTACAGGGGCCAGTCGAGGGATCGGCAGAGCTGTAGCCCTAGCCCTAGCTCGACAAGGGATAGCAGTAGCTCTGGTGGCCCGTTCCCAACCTGATCTGCTGGCGGTGCAAGCCCAAATCCAAGCCCAGGGCGGCAAGGCAGCGATTTTTCCCATCGACTTGGCCGACCTAGCGGCTCTGCCCCAGCAGTTGCAGGCTCTCCTGGATCGATTTGGCGTCTGCGATGTCTTGGTCAATAATGCGGGCATAGCCCATGTTGGCCCCTTGGCCACCTTACCTTTGTCGGATTGGCAGCGAGTGATCGACTTGAACTTGACGGCAGCTTTTCTGTGTGCCCAAGCCGTACTTCCCGGAATGCGCCGGCAGCGCTGCGGCACGATTGTCAACGTCATCTCGATTGCGGGCAAGCGAGCTTTTCCCAACTGGGGAGCTTACTGTGCCAGCAAGTTCGGCCTAATGGGCTTTTCTCAAGCTTTGGCCGAAGAGGAACGACAGCATGGCATTCGGGTCACCAGCCTGTGCCCTGGTGCCGTGGACACGTCCCTCTGGGATACGGGCACGGTAGGGGTCAACTTCGACCGCTCCAAAATGCTCTCGCCGGAATGGGTAGCCGATTTGATTACCTATATTGTTCGGTTGCCCACAGGTGCGGTGGTGGAAGATCTCACCTTCATGCCTGCGGTGGGAGCCTTTTAGACCTGGCTGGTTTGGGGTTGCCCGTGACTTGGGAGGGTTTTGGCTATCGCAGCCTTTGACTGGATGCCACCTGAGCTGAGTTGCATGCACCGAGTTCTCTTAGCCTTTCGTTAACCAAGGAATATCCTGCTATGACCCTTGCGAAACCCGGATCTGGCTCGCAATCTCGAATGGATGACAAAGCCCATTTCAAGTCTCGGGTGATTCGAGATCGAGCCACTTTTGCGGAAGAAGAATTGGGTAGCTCGGATGTCTCAGATCCGGCTATGGTGGCGGCGGTGGAGACGCTGCTGCGGGGGATCGGGGAGGATCCCCATCGAGAGGGGCTACAGAAGACTCCGGAACGAGTGGTTGCGGCTTTGAAGTTTTTGACCAGTGGGTATCGGCAGTCTTTGGAGGAGCTACTGAACAGTGCCATCTTTGATGAGGGCCATGACGAGATGGTGCTGTTGCGGGATGTGTCTCTGTTTAGCCTGTGCGAGCACCATCTGCTGCCCTTTATCGGCAAAGCCCATGTGGCCTACATCCCCAAGCAAAAGGTGGTGGGCCTAAGCAAAATTGCCCGTATCGTCGAGATGTACTCCCGCCGCCTGCAGGTTCAGGAACGCCTGACACGGCAAATTGCTGAGGCCTTGATGGAGGTGCTGGATCCCTACGGGGTGGGGGTGGTTATCGAGGCTACCCACATGTGCATGGTGATGCGGGGGGTACAGAAAGCTGGCTCCTGGACGGTCACCAGCTCGATGGTGGGGGTGTTTCAGGAGGATCCCCGTACCCGTGAGGAGTTTTTGAGTCTTATTCGCCATCCGTCCAATTTTTAGGGAGCTTCCCGGAGCTTTGCCGGTGGTTGGGTTGAGTTAACCCTCTGCTCAGGCTGGGAATACTAGCCTAAGATCGACTCAAACCCTGCCAGAAGCGAGGCCCGTCATGAGCGAGGTCAGCCCTGAAAATCAATTTCCCACCGACGTGGAGTCCGATTGGAAGCCCCCGGCTCCGCCGGTCATGCAGCGTCCGCCTCGTCCGGCTGCTCAAACGCCCCCGGTGGAGCCCCCAACGCAACTGGATCCGGTGCTGGGTTCAGCTTCCCAAGGGATGGGATCCCGGCCTGTCAACGCCAAAAGCCCCCCCAACCCCATTCTGGGTCGGCCCCTTCCTCCTGGTGTGGCTGTCGCTCCCCCTCAGGTGCCTGTGCCTGTGCCCGATCCTGTCGCTCCCCCTCGAATGCCCCCGCCCACTCCGGCTCCGGCTGCTGCTGCTCGGCCTCCAGTGTCGCCACCTGTCCCCACTCCTGCTGCCCCGCCTTTTGCGCCACCAGCTCGCCCAACGGCTGCCGGTCGGATCCCGGTGGCCCCGGCTACTCCTGCGGGCCTGACTCTGCGCCAACTGGTGCAGGAAGCCTATGACAAAGGCTACTCCGATATTCATTTGGGGGTGGGGGAAGTGCCTCGCTTTCGGGATCGGGGGCAGATGCTCTTGACCAACTACCCGGTCACCACCACCGAGATGTTCTATGGCTGGCTGCGGGAAAGCCTGCCGGAGAACCAAATTCGCCAGTTTGAAGAATGTTTGGAACTGGATACCGCCATCCAGTACGAGGGTTTGGTGCGGTGTCGGGTCAACTGCTTTGTTTCCCTGCTTGGCCCGGCTATGGTGATGCGTCTGATCCCGTTGAAAATTTTGACGCTGGAGCAGTTGCGGGCACCGGAAGTGCTAAAGCGCATTGCCGAGGAGCACAAAGGCTTGGTTTTGGTGACCGGCCCCACCGGCTCCGGTAAGTCCACGACCTTGGCGGCGATGGTGGACTACATCAACTCCAACTTTCCCAAACACATCATTTCCATCGAGGATCCCATCGAATTTGTCCACCAGAGCAAGAAATCGATGGTGCGGCAGCGGGAGGTCGGGATCCACACCCTGGAGTTTGCCAATGCCCTGAAAGCCTCGCTGCGGGAAGATCCGGACATCATCTTGATTGGGGAGATGCGGGATCGAGAGACGGTGGATATTGCCCTAAAGGCTGGCCAGACGGGCCACTTGGTCTTTGGAACCCTGCACACCAACAGTGCCGTCCGCACCATCGAGCGTCTGCTGGGGATTTACAAGCCGGAGGAACAGGAGCCGATGCGCCTGCAACTGGCAGAAACCCTGGTGGCGATCATCGCTCAAACCTTAGTGCGCACCACCGATGGCAAGCGAGCTGCGGCCCACGAGATCATGCGCAACACCGATGCCATTCGCGACTACATCAAGCGGGGGGCGGTGGACGAAATTGAGGAACTGATCGCCGACGGCTCCTATGAGGGCATGTGTACGATGAATCAGTCTCTGTTTAGGCTTTACCAAGAGGGGCGGATTACCGAAGAGGTGTGTCTGGAGGCTGCCCCGCGCCGCAATGAGATGGCCCAATGGCTGCGGGGCCGGATCTAGGGTCGGTCTCGAGGTGGAGTCGCGCTGGGGTGCTTGAGGGAAGATGAGCCCTATCTTAAACTGAGAGCAGCCGGCGGCGCTGGCCTGCCAAGCTACCTTCTCATCTCTTGGGCCAGCCTTGGGCTTGGGGGATGGGTTGCTGGATTGATGAACCGAATTGAAAGCAAGTTAGAAAACAGGAGAATCCCTACCGTGAGCGTGATCAACCAGATCATCGAGACCGCGGATGACCAACTGCGTTACCTCTCCGTCAGCGAACTGGAAGCCATCAGGAATTACATGACCACCGGCGAGAGGCGCTTGCAAATCGCTCAGGTGCTCGCAGAAAACAAAAAGCGCATCATCGACCAGGCCCAGAAGCAGCTATTCGCCAAGCGGCCCGAGTACGTGCAACCCGGTGGCAATGCCTACGGTGACAAGCGCTACAACCAATGTTTGCGAGATTACGACTGGTATCTGCGTCTGGTGACCTATGGCATTATTGCCGGCAGCAAAGAGCCGATTGAGTCTATCGGCCTGATAGGGGTGCGGGAAATGTACAATGCCCTCAACGTACCCATCGCCGGCATGATCGATGCGATTGTCTTTTTGAAGGAAGCTGCCCTCAGCTTGTTGGAGCCGGCGGCAGCCGCTGAAGCCGCCCCTTACTTTGACTACATCATCAATGCCATGAGCTAGGGAACTACAGGGATCCCAAGGCAGCCCGGGCATGTACGGCCACCTGTTCTTGGGAATCCTGGGCCAGCCGGGTCAGTCCGGCGCGAGCGGCTTCTGTTCCCAACTTGGCCAGGGCAATGCAGACGCGGTAGCGCAGTTGCCAGTCGTCGGAATCAATGAGGGGATCCAGGTAGGGGATGGCCCGCGGATCCCCCAGATCGCCCAAGGCAGCGGCAGCGGCTGTGGTGATCAGCTCGCTCTTGTCCTGCAAAGCTTCCACCAGAGTGTCGAAGGCGGCAGGGTTCCCCAGCTCTCCCAGGGCAGCGATGATGCTAAACCGTACCAGCCACTCCGTTTCTCGCCGATAAGCTTCCAGGAGATCGGCCAGGGCCTGTGGCTGCTTGAGATCCCCCAGGGCAGCGGCGGCAGCAGCCCGCACATCGAACTCCGGATCCTCTCGCAAAGAGCGCTGCAAAATGGGCAACAGTGGAGCCGGATCGACGCCAGACAGGGTGCCCATCTGGCTGATGGCAGCATAGCGGACGCGGGCATTCTCATCGGTGATTGCTCGCTGCAACAGCGTCAAGGCTTCTGGCCCTGGCAGCTCTCTGGCCTTGTTGACGGCGCGCAGCCGATCTCCCAAGTCTTGTGAGCTCAACAGCTCCAGCAAAGCGGGCAGTGCCGGAGGATCCCCAGAGGTTGTTGTCATATCCCATTCTCTCCATAACCCTCCTCGGCCATAGCGAGGGAGGAAAAGCCGATGTTATTATCTTGAAGCAGTGCATCCAGTCCCTTGATCTTATGGCCTTATTGCAACAAGAGAAGCAGCAGATCATCGAGAGCTATCGACTGCACGACACCGACACCGGTTCTGCCGAGGTGCAAGTGGCTCTGCTCACCAGCCGCATCAACCAACTCTCTCAGCACCTGCAGAGAAACCCGAAAGATTTCAACTCCCGCCGCGGCCTGTTGATGATGATCGGTCGCCGCAAGCGACTGCTTAACTACATTGCCAAGCATTCTCCTGACCGCTTCCGGGAGCTGGCCGAACGGCTGAACATCCGGGTGAAAAAGTAGGCAGCCCATCCAAAACGCTATCGGAGATCTGTCTTCGTGGGCAAATCCAGCCGCCAGTCCAAAACCTTTCGCCGTCGCTCCCCCTCCGCCTCTGTTGAGGTGGAGAAGAAGCCGGCAAAGAAGGAGCCTGTTGCCGTGATTCCCCCTGAGGTCAGCCGGCGGATGGTGCGGCGGATTCTGGTGTTTTCTGGGATCCCTTCGGGGCTAGGTCTGAGCAGCTTTTTTGTGAATTACTATCTCTTGACCAACCACGTGGTTCCTCTGCCCCCTTACTTCACCTTGGCGGAGTCGCTAACTTTGTTTGGCCTTGGTTTTTTGGGCATCAGCTACGGTGTGTTCTCGGCTTCCTGGGATCCCGAGCCGGGATCCCTGCTGGGAATTGGAGAATTCCGGCGCAATTTGGGCAACATCATCCAACAGTGGCGGGAATCTGCTGCTCGATCTTCTGAATCTTCTGACTCTAGGGAAGCCTAACTGCTCTCCCGTCGCCTTTTCCAGGCCGGTTGCTGCCTACAATCAAGAGGGATCCAAGTCCATTCTGGCGGCAGCGGCTACCCCCAGTTCTCCAGCATGAAAATAGCCTACTTCGACTGTGCGGCGGGCATTGCCGGCGATATGTGTCTAGGAGCCCTGCTGGATTGCGGGGTGCCTTTGGAGTACCTCAACCGTCAGCTCCAGGCGTTGGGCATCGAGGGGGAATATAGCCTGCAGGTGAGCCGGGTGCAGCGGTGTGGGCAGCCTGCTCTGCAAGCTGTGGTGGAGGTGCTGGGATCCCAGAGTGGGGGATCCCTTGCTCGGCATTGGGCAGAGATTCAGGCTTTGATCGCGGGATCCCAGCTTTCCCCAGCCATTAAGGCCCGCAGCCTGGCGGTGTTTGAAAAGTTGGCGCAGGCAGAAGCAAAAGTCCATCAGATGCCTGTGGAAAAAGTGCACTTTCACGAAGTGGGGGCAGTGGATGCTTTGGTGGATATTGTCGGCACTTGCATTGGCCTGGATTGGCTGCAGGTGGAGCGGGTGTTGTCATCCCCCCATCCTGTTGGGGGCGGCTGGGTGAGCACAGAGCATGGCAAATTGGCCGTGCCGGTGCCGGCGGTGATCGAGTTGTGGGAAATGGGCCGCGTGCCGGTGTTCAGCAACGGGGTGGAAGCCGAGCTGGTGACCCCCACAGGAGCAGCCTTGGCTGTGGCGTTGGCGGAAGAGTTTGGCCCCTGTCCGCCGATGCGGGTGGAAAAAGTGGGGCGTGGGGCCGGTGCCCAAGAGCTGCCCATTCCCAACGTGTTTCGTCTCTGGATTGGGGAAGCCGATGGGGGAGAGCTAACGGAAACGGTATCGGTGTTGCAGACCCAAATTGACGATCTCAACCCCCAAGTGGTTGCCTACACCTGCGAGCAGTTGTTGGCCCTCGGGGCCTGGGACGTGTTTACCCAGCCGATCACCATGAAACAGGGGCGGCCGGGGATCCTGCTTACCGTCATCTGTCCGCCGGATCGGGTGCCGGAGTGTCAAGATCTCATCTTCCGGGAGACCACCACCCTGGGCATTCGCCACTTCCAACAGCAGCGCACCCTACTGGAGCGGGTCATTGAGCGGGTGGAAACCCCTTACGGCTTGGTCGACATCAAAGTGGCCCGCCACCATGGCCGCATCGTCAACGCTCAGCCGGAGTTTCGCGATTGTGTGGCCCGCGCCCAGGAATTGCACGTGCCGGTTCAGACGGTGTGGCTGGCGGCCCAATCGGCTTGGCAAAGCCGGTTGCAAGGTTGAAGGGACACTGGCTTTAAGCAAGGGGTGTGTGGGTGAGCAAGACCCAGAGCCAAGACGGTTTGGATGGGACAAGGGGGATCCGCGTTTCACCCCCAATGAATCCGCTCCTGTTGAACACAGATTGGCACCCATGGCCTGCTAGCCTGGGAGATGTCGATCTTGCTCTCTGCGCCGACCGCAAAAATGGAATCCCAAGCCTCTCAATTTAACTTCGACCGCAAACTGTGGGATCGGTTTATCACCGTGGCCCAGCCCTACTTTTACCCCAGAGTACGCTATGGGGGCTGGATCTTTTTGGGCTTGCTGGCAGCGGCCATGGTGTTTGTGGTTGCCCTGATGTTCTTTGTGGAGATTGGGGTGACTTTGGTCGGTCAGGCCCTGTTCCCGGAGTTTTTCACCAATGTGGCAGCCGGATTGGTGGCGCAAACGGAGAGAAACTTGTCCTCGCCGGTGCTGTGGGTGGCCTCGGTCAGCTTGGCTCTGAGCAGCCTTTGTTTTGGGGCGGCGTGGCGGCAGCTTCGCCAGCGCTGGTTGCAGTGGGCGCTGCTCACCTTTTTGCTGTTTCTGTCGCTGACGGTAAACCGGCTGAACGTGATGATTAGCTTTATCTTTCGGTTTATCGACACAGCTCTGCAGCAAAAAGAAGAGCCCACTTTCTGGCAGTTTTTGATTATTTATGGAGTGCTGATTATCTCAGCCATTCCGATTTTGGTGATCTACCGCTACACTCGCCTCAAGCTAGGGCTGTTTTGGCGAGAATGGCTGACCGATCATTTTCTGGATCGCTACTTCGATCAGCGGGCTTACTACGAGCTGGATTCCAACGCCGCCAACACCGAAATCGACAACCCCGACCAGCGCATTTCCGAGGATGTTCGCTCCTTTACCGGCACCACCCTCTCCTTCCTGTTGGACATTCTCGACTCGATTCTCACCCTCTATGCTTTTACTGGCATTCTCTATGGCATTTCTCGTCCGTTGGCGTTGGGGCTGGTGGTCTATGCCACCATTGGTACCGCCATTGCCATTTTGGCTGGTCGCAAGCTGATCAAAATTAACTTCGATCAACTGCGCTACGAAGCCGATTTTCGCTACAGCTTAGTGCACGTGCGGGATAATGCCGAGTCCATTGCCTTCTACCAGGGAGAGGATCAAGAACTCAGGCAAATTTTGCATCGCTTTGGTGCGGCCTTGCGCAATTTTAATTTGCTGATCATCTGGCAGGCCATCATCGATATTTTCCAATACGCCTACAACTATTTCACCCGCATTGTGCCCTATGTCATCGTCGCCCCCCTTTACTTCAGCGGCGTGCGAGATTTCGGCACCATTACCCAAGCCACCATTGCCTTCAGCCAGGTGTTGAGCGCCCTCTCCATTGTGGCCAACCAGATTCAAAGCATTTCCAGTTTTGCCGCTGGGATCAACCGCTTAGGCTCCTTTCACGAGTCTCTGGAAGATCCGGCGCTGCGCCACACCGGCGCTCGGGAAAGCAACATTCAAACTCGCATTGCCCAGCAATTGGCGCTAAACCACGTCACTTTGCTCACCCCCAATTCAGAACGAACCCTGGTGCGGGATCTCTCCTTCGCCTTGGAAGCCGGCCAGCGGCTTTTGATTGTCGGTGTTAGCGGCAGCGGCAAAAGTTCCCTGTTGCGGGCCATTGCCGGCCTATGGACCAACGGCCAGGGATCCATCGCCCGCCCAGATACTCAGGAGATGCTCTTTTTGCCCCAGAAACCCTATATGCTGCTGGGATCCCTGCGGGATCAACTGCTCTATCCCAAACGCCGCCGAGACCTCACCGATGAAGATCTCATCCGAGTCTTGGCCCAGGTGAACTTGGGGGACTTGCCGGAGCGGGTGGGCGGCTTTGATGTGGAGAAAGATTGGGCCAGCACCCTCTCCCTTGGGGAGCAGCAGCGCCTTGCCTTCGCCCGCATTTTGATCACTCAGCCCCGCTACGCCATCTTGGACGAGGCCACCAGCGCCCTGGATGTGGCCAACGAAAAACTGCTCTACCTGCAACTGCAACACTTGAACACCACCTACATCAGCGTCGGCCATCGTCCCACCCTCTTGGCCTACCACGACCTGGTTTTGGAGCTGCAGGGGAATTGTGCCTGGCAACTGTGGTCGGTGCAGGAGTATGGTGCCCGCCTAGCCCTGGCCAGCTAGAAGCGCCGACGATCTCAAGCTGACTCAAATAACAAGTTTTGCGGGTTTGGGACAAAACCCGGATAGGAGGCTGACTTTTCCAACTGGACGCCGCCCAAGGGAGGTGATAGCCTGTTATTCACAAGTATTCCGACCGGTTTACCGGAGATCACCAATGCCCCCCATGATCCCATCCGAGGCCAAGCGCTCCAAGGTGGAGCAGATCAAGGCAGACAGCCACTTTCTACGGGATCCCCTTCAGCAGGAGCTGGCCCAAGACACCACCCATTTCAGCGAGGCGGCGGTGCAGGTGCTCAAGTTCCATGGCGCCTACCAGCAGGATGACCGGGATCTGCGGCAGCAACGGAAGCAGGAAGGATTGGAGCGGGCCTATTCCATCATGTTGCGCACCCGCATCCCCGGGGGACACGTGCCCCCGCAGCTTTATTTGACCTTGGATCGGCTGGCCGATGAGTACGGCAATGGCACCCTGCGAGCCACAACGCGGCAAACCTTTCAGTTGCACGGGATCCTCAAGAAAAACCTCAAGGCCACCATAGCCAGCATTCTCAAGCAGATGGGATCCACCCTGGCCGCCTGCGGCGATGTCAACCGCAACGTGATGGCACCGGTGGCCCCCTACAAAAATCGCCCTGCCTATCGCTATGCCCAAGAGTATGCCCGCAAGCTGGCGGATCTGTTGGCTCCAAAAACCTCTGCCTACTACGAGATCTGGGTGGATGGCGAGCCCATTCCCATCCCGCCGGTGGATGAGGAAGTGGTGGAAGCCGAGAAGTTTGTCGGCAACGGGGTGAGGTTAGAGGGCCCAGAACCCCTGTATGGCCCCGTCTATTTGCCCCGCAAGTTCAAGACAGCCATCACCGTAGCTGGGGAAAACACGGTAGATGTGTACTCCCAGGACCTGGGCTTGATTGTGCTCACCGACCGCAAGGGCAACCTCAAGGGCTTCAACATCGTGGTAGGTGGCGGGATGGGACGCACTCACGGCAAGGAAGAAACCCAGCCCTTGCTGGCCCAGAAGCTCTGCTTTGCCCCTCCGGAGGCGGTGTATCGGGTTTGCCAAGCGGTTTTGGCCGTGCAGCGAGACTACGGCAACCGCTACGACCGCAAGCAGGCGCGGCTGAAGTATCTGGTGAGAGAGTGGGGGATCCGCAAGTTTCGCCGCGTTGTCGAGGAGTATGTGGGGGAAAAATTGCCCCGGTTTCGCCCCCTACCCAAGTTTGTTCCCAACAGCGACGACTACCTGGGCTGGCACGAGCAGGGGGATGGCCGTTGGTTTTTGGGCATTTCCATCGAAAATGGCCGTATCCAGGACACCCCAGAGCGGCAGCTCAAAACGGCGCTGCGCCGGATTGTGGAAGCCTTTTCTCTGCACGTGCGGCTGACCCCCACTCAGGATTTACTTTTCATCGACATTGCGGAGCAGCAGCGGGATGCCATCAACCAGATCCTCAAATCCCACGGGGTGCTTTCCAAGGAAGAGATCCCCCAACTGGTGCGGCTGTCGATGGCCTGCCCTGCCCTGCCCACCTGTGGGTTGGCGATTACCGAGTCGGAGCGGGCTTTGCCGGGGCTGGTTCGCCAGTTGGATCGGCTGTTGCAGGAGCTGGATCTGCAGGATTCGCCCTTTTTGGTGCGCATGACCGGCTGCCCCAACGGCTGTGCCCGACCCTACTTGGCGGAACTGGGATTGGTGGGATCCGCCCCCGATGGCTACTACCAGATTTGGCTGGGAGCCAGCCCGCAGGGGGATCGCCTGGCGCAAGTGTTTCAGGATCGGGTACACATCAGCCAGATCGTGCCGCTGATGAGAGTTCTCCTGCAGGCCTACAAGCAGGAGCGCCGTCCTGGCGAGAGCTTTGGAGATTACTGCCATCGGGTGGGGATCCCCTACCTGAGGGCCCAGGTGCAGCAAAGGGATGGCGTTTTTGCCTGAAGGGATCCCTCAAAAACGAGACCAAGCCTGTAGCCATTCCCGGAGCGCTTCCAGCCATCCAATCGGTTCGGGCTTGGCTGCTTCTGGAGCTTCCTCCTCGCCAGCCGGCAAGCTAACTTGGTCAGGGTGCACCCTGTAAACTCGGATGGGTTTGGCGTTGGGAAAAGGTTTCACCGAAAGAGGCTCCACCTGCAGGAGTTGCCCTTCCACTGCTCGATACACGGCTGCCGAGATGAGCAACCGAAAGCTCTGTTCCTCAGTCTGTTCCCCCCCTTCCGAAAAATCCTCAACCGACTCCAGCCAGGTGGCAACATTGACCGACTTGCCAAAGGCAGACAGCCGCTGCGGATCTTGGGGATCAATGGGGAGCAGAAGAACCGGGCCGTGGTGGATCCCGAGGGTGAGCTTAACCTGGGGGTAGGAGAGTTGCCGCAGAGACCTATTCAACTCCGCCACCGACTGTCCAAGCGCCAATCCCGCCTGCAGTGCCTGCTGTACGGCCAGCTCGGGTTGTTTTAAGCCAAACAAGGCCAAACTTCTCAGCCCACTCTGGTTGGCCAGTACTCCCCCATGTTGCTGCACCAATGCTCCCATCTGGGTGAAGTAGCGACCCAAGGTGTAGACAACATCGTAGGGAAAGTTCTCCTCGTCGAAGTTGGCTGTCCCCCGCAGGGAAGCGCTGAGAATGGCGGCGGTGACTTGGCTGCCGACCGAGTGGGCCTGCAATTGATGTTGGGCCACTTCCACATCTGCTTTATCGATCACCAGCCGCTGCAGGGTGACATCTCCGGTGATGCGGGTTTGACAGGCCAGGCGAATATGCACGGGAAGATCCAGCCGTTGGGCCAACCTCTTCTCGGCAGGGGTCATGCTGCGGCAGTTTTGGCTGCCTTCCAAAATCAGAATGCGACAGGTGGAACAGGCGGCATTGCCCCCACAGGCATGGACATGGCGCACCCCCGCCCTGAGCAGATTTTCCAGAACCGTGAGCAGGGGATTGGCTTCCAAGGTGAGGTTGTCGGGGTAACAGGTGATCCGCATGGTTAAGAGGGAGTGAGGGGTGGCAAAAAGATTCAGCACTACCTAAATTCAGTACGGCATTGCCCTCCCCTTGGATGCTGTTTTCAAAAGTTTTGGGTATTGGGTAACCTCACCCCGCAGCCTGCCCCGGCGCCGATGATAGAGTACAGAGGAGTCTTCTGCGCGAGCCCTTTATGCCTCAGTCCAAACCCCAAGAATCCCCAGCCCGCAAGCTCCTCAACATTTTGCTGCTGGTGGTGGGCACGGTAACTTTCTTGGGCTTCTCCTTTGGCCCGCTATTCCAGGCCCTGGGGCCTTCTGAATCGCCAGAGGCCAGCCTGGTAACCGAGCAACTGCGGGCCCAGGCAGACGGCTATCGCGTCGTGCTGGAGCGGGAGCCGGATAACCCCATTGCCCTGCGGGGGTTGATCGACACCCAACTGCAATTGAACGAGCCGCAAGGGGCCATTGAGCCGCTGAAGAAGCTGGTACAACTGGAGCCCGAAAATCGGCAACTGAGAGCCTTTTTGGCCGAAATCCAGCAGGATACGGGGGATTTTGAAGGGGCATTAGAACAGCTCCAGATCCTTTACGAGGGGGATCCCAAAGATGGCCAGGTGCTGCAGCAGTTGGTGGATGTGCAGCTAACCCTGGGCCGCACCTCTGAGGCCATTGCCCTGCTGGAGAAGCATCTTGAAGAAGTGCCGGAAGATAATGATGTACGTTTGCGCTTGGCCTTTGTCTACGCCCGCAACAACCAGACCGAAAAAGCCATAGCCCTCTACGACGAGTTAATCGCGGCGGATCCCAGTGATTTCACTCCCGTGCTCGGCAAAGCCATAGCCCTCAGCTCTGCCACCGATGAAAACCTACGGGCAAAAGCGCCTGAGCTGTTTGAGCAAGCAGCGCGGTTGGCCCCACCCCAAGTCCGGGAGCAGATTCGGCAACAGGCAGAAGTTTATGCCCAGGTGAACCGGCCCCAGACGGTCGAGAACCAAAACAGCAACCCCTCCCCCTGAGCAGGTTTTCAACCGTTAGGCTAATCCAGGTGTTGAGAAGCTGATCCCTGACGGTTCTCAGTTGACCCGATAGGGAGAGCTACGGAAAAGACTCAAGTGCCTTTTCTACAGAGGGGTAGATCTCGTAAATGGCATCCAAACCGACGATGGCGAAGAGCAGCTTGACTTGCTCCTGCAGGCCGCAGAACTTGAGTTGATAGCCCGAAGCGCGGCAATGGCGATGCGCTCCGACCAAAACAGACAGCCCTACGCTGTCGATCAGACTCACTTGACTGAGATCCAACAAGAAATGTCCCGGTTTCTTGGTGAGAATTTGGCTTAGCTCTTTCCGTACCTCGCGGGCAATGGCGGCGCTGAGCTTTTCACCAAGCAATCTCACAACTGTAACAGGGGATCCCTTGTGGCTGAGCTGGATGAAGACATCCATGAAGAGCCCGGCAGGTTTGAGGGGGAATGGGCACAGGCACGATGGAACCAAACTGATTTTGAGTTGCTAAATCACCATGAGTATGAGTTTGTCTTCCCTGAGCTTGTCTTGCAAGCATTCTCGGACACTTTTCTCTTGCAGGTTGGGACTGGCATGAACGGGATCCCTGCCTGGGCTGGAGATGCTGCCGCCCTGAGCCTATTGGTTATGCAAGTGCCGATGCTGGCGGTGCTGCTGGCGCGGCTGCTGCCCTCTTTGCGGCGCCCTTCCCCTCTGCCTCCCGGTCAGCCTGGGATCCCTTTGCAGCCGGGCTTGGTCAGCGTGTTGTTGCCCACCCTCAACGAAGCGGAACGCATCGATCCCTGCCTGGAAGGATTGCACCAACAGAGCTCCGTCCTGCGGGAGGTGCTGGTGGTGGACAGCCGCTCTCAAGATGGCACCCCCGAAAAAGTGCTGCAGATGGCCAAGCGGGATCCCCGCTTTCGCCTGCTGACCGACGATCCCCTCCCCGGCGGATGGGTGGGCCGCCCCTGGGCTTTGCACTACGGATTTCTCCAGTCGGATCCGGCCTCTGAGTGGATCCTGGGCATTGATGCCGATACCCGTCCCCAGCCAGGATTGGTGGAGCGCCTGCTGGAAACTGCCCAGGCCCAAGGTCTGGATCTGATCACCCTGGCACCGCAGTTTATCTTGCAGCACTGGGGGGAAGGCTGGCTGCAACCGGCTCTTTTGGTAACCCTGATCTATCGCTATGGGGCAGCCGGAGACAGGGCTACCCTGCCAGAACGGACGATGGCCAATGGGCAATGTATGCTGGTGCGCCGGTCGGTGCTGGAAGCGATGAATGGCTACACAGTGGCGCGGGCTTCATTTTGTGACGATGTGACCCTGGTGCGGCAGATTGCGGCAGCGGGCTTCAACGTGGCCTTTGAGGATGGTCGGCATCTGCTCCAGGTGCGGATGTACACTTCCTTTGGCGAAACTTGGCGAGAGTGGGGCCGATCCCTCGATTTGAAAGATGCCACCCCTGTGGCCCAGTTGTGGGGGGATATAGCTCTCCTCGTCCTCACCCAAGGGATCCCTGGGCCGGTGGTTGTAGGGCTGTTGGGCAAAGCCGGGATGGGGTTTCCCTTTTCCCTGACGGAGCAGGTGCTGCTGGGGCTTAACCTAGGCTTACTGATTCTGCGCTTAGGTGTACTGCTGGGCATTCGCGGCTCTTATCAGGATCCCCCTTGGACGTTCTGGATGTCGCCTCTGGCGGATCCCTTGGCCGTTCTGCGGATAATCCTATCTGCCCTCAGCCGGCCCCGCTCTTGGCGCGGGCGCACCTACTAGGAGAGCCCTCAATCGGCTATTGCCTCGGGATCCACGCCCAACTCCCGCAATTTCGCGGCTAGGCGCTGCTGTTCCAGACGGGCCTGTTCGAGGGCTGCTTCTGCCGCTTCGGCCCGCTGCCGCTCCTGCTCTACCTGTTCGATTCCCCATAGGAGCAAATTCCCATCGGCAGTCCACCACCGCAACCAGTTGGCTTTGGTCTCGGCTTTTTGTCCCCGCCACACCCCCAAAAACAAGCCAATCTCCGGGATCCAGTAGCGACGGTTTTCATCCGCCGATACAGGGGTATAGCGGCCATTCTCCAGGCGGTAGACATCCAGCTCACCGGTTTTGGGATGAAAGATTACATAGACAGGCACCTGCAAAATGCGCTCGTAGAAATACCATTTTCCATAGGGATAGTGGGGATTGATGGAGTACTCGCCGCCCTCGGTTTCGGAGATGAATTCCATCACAATCGCCGGGGGATTCCCTTCTAAGTGTGGGGTATAGCTGCGGCGGATCTCTCCTTCGGGAATCGGCTGTACTGCGGGCACATAAACCCAGTCGGGGGCTTTCACCACCACCTTGTCCCCGACAGTGCTGCAAAGGCCAAAGTTGGAGGCGATCAAAGCCTGGGCAGGGATCATCTGAGCGAGTTCCAATGCCTCACGCAGAGCAGCAGCCAAAAGGGGCTGTAAGGTGCTTTCCACAGGCTCATCCGGCAAGGGAAAGTCTTCCGGCAGTTTTTCCCATCGAATGGGAGGTAGGGGCGGGGTGAGCCGAACAGGAGAGAGGGTCATGGCTTAGGATACTCATGGTGATAAGGTACATGAATGCCTTTTGAATAACTCAAAGCACTTGCTGATATCAACCCCAGGCAATTCCACAAGGCTGTTGCAGGCTAGGACGGATTCAGTCATCTCGACTGCCAATCCATACGGTTGAGATATGCTTGGGGGCAATGAGCAAGTTTTTCGGCGTCTTCCTTGGATTCAGCAAGAGAGCGTATGCCAGAGCCTGAACCCTCTTCTGCCCACATTCTGGTGATCGAAGATGAAGCTAAGCTGGCTCGTTTTGTGGAAACGGAGCTGACCTGTGAGGGATATCGAGTCAGCGTAGCCAGCGATGGCATGGCCGGGTTGAGGGCAGCCTGCGACCAAAACCCCGACTTGGTGCTGTTGGACTGGATGTTGCCCGGCATCTCAGGTTTGGAAATTTGTCGGCGACTGCGCTCAACGGGCAACCGCGTGCCGGTGGTGTTGATGACCGCCAGAGATGAGGTGTCGGATCGAGCAGCGGGGTTGGATGCCGGGGCAGATGATTACGTGGTCAAACCCTTCAGCATTCAGGAGCTGCTGTCTCGGATACGGATCTATTTGCGGCAGCCAAGGCGATCCCGCGATGGCCAGTTGGTGTTCATGGATCTGATTCTGGATCCCGTAACGCGGGAGGTCACTCGGGGAGAGCGGCAAGTGGAGTTAACAGCCAAAGAATACGACCTGCTGCGCTACTTGATGGAACACCCTCGACAGGTGCTCACCCGCCAGCAGATTTTGGAGCATGTGTGGGGGCTGGACTACATGGGCGACTCCAACATCATCGAGGTCTACATTCGCTATTTGCGCCTCAAGATCGAAGGCCAAGGGGAAAAGCGCCTCATCCAGACCGTGCGTGGGGTGGGCTACGTGCTGCGGGAGTAGGGGTATGGGGATCCAAAACCCCCCAGTGGAATCTTGCCTGTGAGGTTAGTTGAATTGAGGGATTTTGGGGTGCAGAGCGTGTTGTTGATGAACCTATGGAGTGCAGGGCTGTTGGGTCTCACCTTCAGCTCACCTGGAGAATTTGTCTTCCGTTTTCCCCCTGGCACCCCGCTGGTGGGAGGGCTGGGCCTGCGCTGGTATGGCCTATTGATGGCAGTGGCCGTGTTGGTCGGCTTGATCTTGACCAAAGCACTGGCCGAATCCCGTCATTTGGAGAAAGAACCCGGCAAAGCCGGCGAACGGGTGGAGCTACTGGCCCTGTGGCTGGTGGTGTCTGGGTTTCTGGGGGCCAGACTCTACTACGTCATCACCCATTGGTCAGAGTTCAGAGATAACCCCCTCTCGGCCTTCGCCATTTGGCAGGGGGGCCTCATCATCCATGGCGGGGTGCTGGCCGGTGCTCTGGCTCTCTACTTCTATTGCCGCGCCACCGGGATCCACGGCTGGAAGTATGCCGATGTTCTCACCCCTGGGTTAATTTTGGGCCAAGCCATTGGGCGCTGGGGCAACTTTTTCAATTCCGAGGCCTATGGTGCCCCTATTCCCCCGGACAGCCCTTGGCCGCTGCGGGTGTACATTCCTCCCCAAGCTCGCGAGCCGGAATACAGCCAGTTTGAGTTTTTCCACCCGATCTTTTTCTACGAGAGCATCCTCAATCTGGCCCTGTTTGCTCTGTTGATGGGGATGTTCTGGCGATTCCCCAAGCTTAAAGATGGCACTTGGGTTTGGACGTATGTGGTCGGCTACAGCTTGATTCGCATCCCTTACGAAATCTTGCGCGTGTCGGCGGTGGCCTATCTGCCGGGAACTTCCATCAAAGCCGCCTATGTAGCCAGTGGCTTGGGCTTGGTGATCGGGATCGGCATGTTGATCTACATGTACCGGCTGCGCTTCGACCCCGATTTGGAACAACTGGCAGCGTGGTTATCGGAGCAAGCGGGATTAGCGCCAGAAGCAGCCCAAAACCTTCTGGAACGGGCTTGGGCTATTCAACAGAGACATCGCCGCGCCGACCTGTTGGATCGTGTCACCCTCGCCATGCCCCACTTTCCCGGCACCCTTGCCCCTCACCTGTCTCTTGGCCAACGGGAGCTGCTCATGCGGCAACTGTTTTGTCGCCTGGAAGGCAGGGATCCCTCTGAGGAAGGGCTGGCCCAAGCCAGTTAGTGCCGTGGCCATCAGGCTGAATCAGGGTCATTCCCTCACCCCCAAGGAGAAAGCAGGGCCAGGGAGCAAAACCTTTAGGCCAGCAGACCTCGGGCCAGCAAACCCGCCCCCCCTCCCATCAACACCAACAGCCAAGTGGGCTGGCGAAAGCGCATCAAGGCAATGAAGGCCGCTACCCCGATCCCCAAAGCCACCAGCGAAGCGGGAGTTGTTTGGTGTAGCAGCGCATTTTGGGCCAAGGGCACTGTAGCCGCAGCAACAGCCCCCAGGGCCGTTGGGGTAATTGCCTGCAGGGATCCCTTCACCCAAGCATTGTGCCGTATGCGCAACAGAACCGGAGCTGCCAGCAAAATAAAGGCAAAAGAAGGGGCAAAGATGGCCACTGTTGCCGTCAGGGCCCCCAGCACCCCTGCCACCTTGTAGCCGATAAAGGCTGCCGTCAGCACCACCGGGCCAGGAGTAAATTGCCCAATGGCCACCCCATCCAAGAACTCTGTCGGCGTCAACCAGCCCAACTGATCCACCACCTCGTCGGCGATGAAGGGGATGATCACCAGCCCTCCCCCGAAGATGGCGCCGCCTACTTTCAGGAAAAACAAGGTCAAAGGCCAGAAATAGGCACCAATCCGCTCCAGACCCCAAAAGCTGCTCAGGATAAGGGTTTCCGGTGGAACCGTGGCCACTACCGTCTGGGCCAACGTCAATACTGGCCAAGGGAGTAAAATCGGGATCCCCGATAGTGGGCCTTTTTTGGGCCCATACAGCAGCAGCCCCACCAGAGCCGCCAGCCCGAACAGCAACAGGATATTCACCCCCCCAATCAGCAGCAGGGCAAAGGCCGCCACCGCGATCAGCCCCCGGCTCCAATCCTTCACAGCTTTACGGCCCAGTTTCCAGCAAAAGGCCAGGATAATGGCGATCACCACCGGGGCCACCCCAAAAAACATCCCCTCTAGCTGCGGCACCCCCTGAAAGCGAAAGTAAAGCCAAGAAAAAATCACCTCGATCACAAAAGCAGGGGCAATGAAGCAAATCCCCGCCAGCACCGCCCCCAACCAGCCTGCCCGCACATAGCCGACATAGATCCCCATCTGGGTAGAAGCTGGCCCTGGCAACATTTCACATAGGCCCACCCCTTCGGTAAATTGTTCCTGGCTCATCCAGCCCCGCCGGATCACCGCCTCATCGTGTTGCATGGCGATGTGGGCTTGGGGGCCGCCGAAACCCAGGGATCCCAGCCGCAGGAATACCACGGCAATCTCTTTCAGGCGCGTTGAAAGGGAGGGCAAGTTGTCGGGGGCGTTTTCCGGCCTGGGGAACTGACCGGGAGCAGACTCAGAAGACATGGGCAAAGCCCGGCAAGACAACCCCGCCTATCCTGCCATCTGTCCGGGATCCCTTCAAGAGGACAACACTCGCCCGTTTATCCTTTCACCCAAACTGCCCCCTCAGGTCTTCAGGCTTCGCAACCACTCTTCCAGAGCGCGGATCGGCGCGGGATCCCGGTAGACGCGATCTTGACGTGCTTTCACCTGCTGGCCCATTTGCTCTCGCCACTCTGGATCCAAGCCCAACCGACTGGCAATCTGGACGTATTCATCGAGGTTATGAGCGATGGTATCGAGAATCCCCATCTGCTGCAGGATGGCGTAGGTGTGGCGGCCCCGCATCAGGGATCCCGGCAGGGTGACGATGGGCAGCCCGTGGGGCAGGGCTTCCAGGGTGGTGTTGCCCCCTGACCAGCCGAGGCTATCCAGGTAAATATCCCCCAGGGCATTGTAGGCCGCATATTCTGCGGGGGAGAGTTCTGGTAAGAGCACCACATACTCTTCAGCGGCCAGGTCATAGGCTTGAAAGGCCCGCCGCATCCGTTGCCAAAAGCGCTCGCGGATCCCTTGGGAGAAGCGGCCTCGCAAAAATAGAAATTGACACTTCCCCACTTTCCGGGCGATGCGAGGGAACACCTCGTCGTGCTGGGGCAGGTATTTAAACAGGGATTGGGCGCAGAGATAGAGCACCCTATCGGGATCCACCCCCCAAGCTCGCCAATCCACTGGGGCCGGGAGAATATCCAGGGGAACATAGTAGGTGCCGATTCCGGGCAGGGGAAGCAGCCGTTCGCAGTAGTGGCTGGCCCCTTCTGGCGGCTCCATGAGCTCGCTGCTCAGGAAAACATCGATGGTGGGCAGCCCAGAGGTTTGTGGATGTCCCCAGGCCATGGCCTGCACGGGGGCCAAACGCAAGGCGGCCAACGGGGCGCAGACGGGATCGATCCCCACTTCGGGATACAGGATCACATCCAACTGGGCTTCTCGAATGGCCGTCTGCCATTCCTCCAAGCTGCGGGATCCGGCCACAAAGCGCTCGAAATAGGGGGGTAGGGATTGGGTGATTTCATCGTGAACGGGAGAGGTGTGGAAGCCGTAGAGAGCCACTTGGGAGCGATCCAAAGCTTCTACCCAGCCGCGAGTCAGGATCTTCCAAACGGAGTGATCCCGAAACAGGCCGGAGACAATGCCCACCCGCAGCTTGTCGGCGCGTTGCTTGAGCAGCAGAGGGGGGTGGGAGTAGCGGGCTGCCATGACCTCACAGACCAGGGATCCGTAGAGCTGCTGCAGATCGCGGTCGTTCTGGCCTTGGTAGGGCAAAAAGAAGGGCTGGACGGAGCCGATCCCGGCAGCCGCTTGCTCCAGGGTTATCGGATCCCGCGGCAGTTGTTCCCAGCGGGCCTTTACCTGTTGTAGGGCTTGGCGGTAGCGCTCCCGGGCCACGGGAACTTGGTCTGCCGAGGCGTACAGCAAGGGCAACTGGCTCACACACCACCCCAGGGCAGCGGCCAAGTCGGCAGGATCGGCCTGCCAAAGGCGGTAAAACAGCTCCGCCGCTTTTTCCTCTTGGCCACAATCCCGCAGCACAATGGCCAAGGTGTAGGCAGCATCGGCAAAGTCCGGCTGCAGCTCCAGGGCCTGTCCTAAGGGGACAAGGGCCGCCTCCAAATCCCCCTGCTGCCGCAGCACCAGCCCCAACTGGTAGAAGACTTCTGGATCCGGCCCCCCCTGCTCTAGGGCCAGTTGCAGGTGAGTTTTCGCCTCCGCCAGCCGCCCCGCCTGCTTGAGGGCAATCCCCAGGTTAAAGTGGGCATCGGGGAACCAAAGCTGTTGGACAAGGGCCTGCCGGATCAGGGCAATTGCTTCCTCTAGGGATCCCTGTTGCTGCCGACAGACCCCCAAGAGGTGCAGCGCCTCCGGGTGAGTGGGCTGGGCTTGCAGCACCTGCTGGTAAAGCGAGACGGCCTGTGGCCATTGCCCCGCTTGGTGATGGCGAACGGCCTGGGCCAACAGACGCTGCAGATGCTCTCCTTTGCCCTTTCCAGCTCTGCTTGGGCCAAAGCCTTTCCCCGGTCTAGGCATGGATGGCAGTGCGCTCCTCGCGCGGGCGGATCCTGAGCCTGTGCCCCATCAGCCGTTGGGGAAATTGAGAAAGCCCGCCAAAGCCGGGGCAATCGGCAGCAGGGTCATCACCATCAAAAAGAGGGCCAGCAAAGCCAGCGCATCCCGCTGGCCATCGGTCTCTGTGATTTCATCCTGAGGGGGACGCTCTGGCTCGCGAGCAATGAACAGGATCAGCAGCGCCCAATAGAGGGCCAAGACGTTGCTAAAGGAAGCGACCGCCAGGGCAATGAGGGTGATGAAGGTGGCGCGGGCCGCCGTCTTCCGCCCGTACACCGCCTGCACAATGCGACCTCCATCCAACTGGCCGGCAGGCAGCAGGCTCAAGGCCGTTATCGCCAGGCCGATCCAGCCCACGGCGACGAAAGGATGAATGGGGATCAGCTCCGACTGAAACTCGGATCCCAGCACCAGCCGGGCCAGAGTGCCCACTAGGATGGAGCTGCGGAATATCTCGGTAGGCACATACAGCCCTCCTGAGCCGGATAGCTTCAGGCCAGCCAAGAGCACCAGCAGCGACAGGATCCCGCTCGCCGCCGGGCCAGCAAAGGCAATGTCGAACAAAGCCTTGCGGTTGGGCACTGGCGATTGGATGCGGTTCAGGGATCCCAGCGTGCCAATGCCCAAGCTGGGGATAACAAAGGCAGGGCTGAGGCGCACCCCGTACTTGCCCGCCATCCAGCGGTGTCCGGTCTCGTGCACCAGCAAGATGGCGAAGATCCCGGCTGCCACCGGCAGGGCTTCCACCCAGCGCCCCGGCGCATCCAACAGCCGGAAGCCCAAGAGATTGGCCCCCACCTCCAACGTGGCGACGAAGCTGAAGACCAGCAACGCCCCCGCCAGGATCTGCGCCCCCACGGAAGCGCGGTAATTGACGATGGGATCCGGCAAGACCACCACCGCCGGCTTTTCCGCCGGATCCTCCACCAAAAAGAGCTGGTAGCGACTGCCCACCTGCTCTTTGAGCTTCTCCACCAGCAGGGGTACCACCACCTCCGCCTCCTGGCGCAGGTTGCCCTTAAAAATCGCCCCTTCCCCATAGGGGACGGTCTCGGTGACGAAAAAGGTATCGAGGCCGAAAATAGACTGAATGGCCTGCAGATCCTCAGCCGAGATCCGCTGCAGAACCGCAGGCGCTTCCAAAGGCGCCTCCCCTGCCGAAGGGGCTTCCCCCTGCTCTTCCAGACGAGCCAACTGCTCGCGACGGGCCTGCAGCTCCTGCTGGGCCAACTGGCGGGTCTTGCGCCCCACAGCAATGTAAAGCCCTGTAAAGACCAACAGCAACACCAGGAAGCCTGCAAAATTGAGGTAGATCCCCAGCAGCAGCAGCCCCAGGAAAACCACCCACGGCAACAAGAGCAGGGATCCCTGCAACCACACCCAGACGGCCAAGGATCCCCGTCGGCGAGCCCGCCAAAATCCCCAACCCAAAAAGGCCAGCGTTCCCAGCAAAAAGAGGGGAGTAATCTCGGTGGCGATGTTCATGGTCTACCTGTGATGGCCTACCTGCAAGAGTGCTCCACACCCCTGACGCGACTGAGGCGAGGCAGCAGACAGCTTAAGCAGAAACAGCCGCTCCCTCAAAACGGGGCTCAGGCTGCTCCCACAAGTAGAAGCCGGCACGGCGGGGCTTGAGCAGAAACAGCCGCAAAAACTGATAGAAGTTATTCAGGTAGAGGGGCAGCTTGCGCAAACCCTTGAAGGGGCCGGATCCCCGGGCAATCTCCCTCAGCTTGGCGTTGTTGGCCACACACTTCTGCAGCCGCCGCACAAACTCAGGGTTTTCCACATCCAACACCACCGGAAACACCTTGGCCGCCTCGCGGTTGGTCTTGTAGATCACCTCCATGTCATAAGCATGGGGATCCAAGCCGATGAGGCGGTAGAAATCGGGGCGCTCTCCCACATCATTGAGGTACATGGTGGCGAACACCGACAGCAAGAAGAAGCGGCACCACAGCTTGGCCACCCACCCCTGCAGCAGCCTGGGCTGGCTCAGAAGCATCAGCGCGAAGAAATCGCCGTGGCGGTTCTCGTCCTGGCACCAGTTCTTGAAGAAGTTGAAGATCGGGTAAACGCGATCCTCGGGGTGGGCCTCCAGGTGGCGGTAGATGAGAATGTAGCGCCAGTAGCCAATCTTCTCCGAGAGATAGGTGGCATAGAAGATGAAACGCGGCGCGAAATAGGTGTAAGACTTGTGCTTAGTGAGAAAGCTCAGGTCGAAGGCCATGTTGAAGTCGCCCATGGCGCGGTTCAGAAAGCCGGCATGGCGGGCCTCATCGCGGCTCATCAGGGCAAAGCACTCGGCCAAAACGGGGTTGGTCTCTTTTAGCTTGCGCGACAGCTCCTTGTAGAGGAGAAAACCGGAGAACTCGGCTGTACAGGAGCGCTCCAAGAACTCCACAAACAACCGGCGCGCCTGCGGATCCAGGCGGCTTTCCCAGTCTTGGTTGAACTCCTCACCCCGGACGAAGTGATGGCGGTTGTAGTCGGCGCGAAACTCCTGCAGGATGGCCCGGAAATCGGCCTCTCGATCCCCTAAGCCCATTTTGCCGATGGCCTCGAAATCGGTGGTGTAGAAGCGCGGCGTCAGGATGGTCTCGGTGGGCACTCGCGCTTGAGTTTGAGCAGCTTGCAAACTGGGACTCATAGTGATTTAAAGCGGATGAAAAGGCCAGGTATACTCTCGCAGTTTACCAGCCTCTCTGGCCGTCGTGGGGATAAGAAGTGTTACCGGCAGGCTCTGAGAGATCCTTAAGACTCCACTGCCAGCGGCTGGGATCGCAAGGGATCCGTCAGCTCGCTGCCCTCCTCCGAAGGCGGGATCACCTGCCAAAACAGGGGCAAGCAGGATTCCCAATTTTGCAGAATGCGCTCCGCTTTGGGGGAATGGGTGCGGCGATAGTGCTCCTGGATCAGGCTCTTCAGTTGTGCCTCTGCTGCCGCCGTCTGCACCCGCTGAATGCGCACGATCTCCCCGTTGACCTTGGCGGGAAAGTCGCCCTGCTCATCCAGCACATAGGCCAGGCCGCCGGTCATCCCAGCCCCCAAGTTGCGGCCCACCCGCCCCAGCACCACCACCACACCACCGGTCATGTACTCGCAGCAGTGGTCGCCGGATCCCTCGATCACCGCCTGCGCTCCCGAGTTGCGCACCGCAAAGCGTTCCCCTGCCTGGCCGTTGGCGAATAGGTAACCCCCGGTGGCTCCGTACAGGCAAGTATTGCCCAAGATCACATTTTCCGAGGGATCCCGTGGCGCATCGCCGGGAGCCAAGATGACGATCTCACCCCCGCACATGCTTTTGCCCACGTAGTCATTGGCTTCTCCTGTCAGGGTCAGGCGCATCCCCGCCAGCGTAAAAGCGCCAAAGCTCTGGCCGGCGCTGCCGACAAAGCGCAGATCCAACTGCCCCCCCTGTTGGGCAAAGCCGGTATCTCCGTACAAGCGGGCCAAGGTTCCGGCAATGCGCCCGCCTACGCAGCGGTCGGTGTTGGCGATAGGGATCTCCACCGTGGCCGTGCCGCAGGTCTCCACCGCCTTCTGCACCTCCGGCTGAGCCAGGATCTGCTCATCCAGCACCGGGCCGTTGGCGTGAACCGGCTCATGCTCCAACCAGTCGGGCAGGGTGTTGGGATCAAAACCGGGGGGAGTTCGCAGCAGACACTCCAAGTTCAAGGATTGGGTCTTCTGCAGAACCGCATCGGCGCGCGGACAGAGCAGATCCACCCGCCCGATCACCTCCTTCAGAGAGCGGTAGCCCAGTTGGGCTAAGACTTGGCGCACCTCCTCCGCCACAAACGTGAAGAAGGTCACCACGTGATCCGGTGTGCCGGGGAAGCGCTTGCGCAGCTCTTCCTTCTGGCTGGTCACCCCCACCGGGCAATTGTTGGTATGGCATACCCGCGCCATGATGCACCCCTCCGCGATCATGGCCACGGTGCCGAAGCCAAACTCTTCTGCCCCCAGCATGGCCGCCATCACCACTTCCCAGCCGGTGCGAATGCCGCCATCCACCCGCAGGATGGAGCGCTGCCGCAGGCCGTTTTCCAGCAGGGCATGATGCACCTCCACCAGGCCCAGCTCCCAAGGTGCCCCGGCATGTTTGATGGAGCTCAGGGGGGAAGCCCCGGTGCCCCCTTCATGCCCTGAGATTTGAATGATGTCGGCGTTGGCCTTGGCCACCCCCGCCGCCACCGTGCCGATGCCCACTTCCGAGACCAGCTTCACCGACACCTGGGCCTGGGGGTTGACCTGGTGCAAGTCGAAGATCAACTGCGCCAGATCTTCAATGGAGTAGATGTCGTGGTGGGGCGGCGGCGAGATCAAGGTCACCCCCGGCTTGGAGCGGCGCAGCTTGGCAATGTAGGGACTCACCTTTTTGCCCGGCAGTTGCCCCCCCTCGCCCGGCTTGGCCCCCTGGGCTATCTTGATCTCGATTTGCTGGGCGTTGAGCAAATACTCTGGTGTCACGCCAAAACGCCCCGAGGCCACCTGTTTGACGGCTGAGCTGGCGTTGTCCCCCATCCGCAGTCCCTTCAGGTGGGGAAAGCGAGCCGAGGTGCCATCCGGGGCCACATCGGTGATGGGGGCATATCGCTCCGGATCTTCGCCCCCTTCTCCCGAGTTGGACTTGCCGCCGATGCGGTTCATGGCGATGGCCAGGGTCTCGTGGGCTTCGCGGCTGAGGGCCCCCAAGGACATCCCGCCTGTGGCAAAGCGTTTGAAAATCTCCGATGCCGGTTCCACTTCCTCCAGGGGGATGGGATCCCGGTCGCTGCGGAAATCCAGCAGGTCTCGCAACGCGGTGGGGGTGCGGCTGCGCAGGTGGGCCCTGTAGATCTCATAGTGGGCAGGCTGGCCCGATTCGATGGCCTTGTGCAGCAGCTTGGCCATTTCCGGGCTGTTGATGTGGTATTCGCCTTTGGGCCGCGCCTGGATAAAGCCAAAGTTCTCCAGCTTTTTCGAGGTGAGTTCGGGGAAGGCCCGCTGGTGATTCACCATGCCCTCGCGGGCCAGATCTGCCAGCGTCATGCCCCCCACCCGCGACACCGTGCCGCGGAAGGCCAGGTCGATCACCTCTTGGCTCAGGCCAATGGCCTCGAAAATCTGCGCTCCGTGGTAGCTGGAGAGCAGAGAAATGCCCATTTTGGAAAGAATCTTGAGCAGCCCTGCCTCAATGGCGGCGCGGTACTTCAGTTGCACCTCGGCCAGGGAAAGCTGGGGCAACTTGCCGGCAGCCATCTGGGTTTGCGTCTTGGGCTTGTGCCACCACTGCCGCACAGCTTCATAGGCCAGATAAGGACAAACGGCGCTGGCCCCATAGCCGATCAAGCAGGCAAAGTGATGGGTGCTCCAGCATTGGGCAGTCTCCACCACCAGAGAGGTCTGCAGGCGCAGCCCTTCCTGGATGAGGTGATGATGGATAGCGCCCACTGCCAACAGAGGTGGGATCAGAGCCTGCTCGGCATTGAGGCCGCGATCCGAGAGAATCAAGATCTCAGCTCCCCCCCGCACCGCCTGGGCCGCCTGCTGGCAAAGGGCCCGTACTTGGGCTGCCAGTCCTTCTGGGCCAGCAGCCACCGGGTAGAGAATCGGGAGCGTGTGGCAGGGGAAAGGAGTGTGCTGTAGGGCAGCCAGCTCCGCTTCGTTGAGCACCGGGCTGCGCAACTGCAACAGGCGGGCATGCTCAGGCCGGATCTCCAGCAGGTTGCCCTTGGATCCCAGATACACATCCAAAGACATCACCAAGCTCTCCCGCAGGGGATCGATGGCGGGGTTGGTGACCTGGGCAAAGCGCTGCTTGAAATAGTCGTAGAGGGGATGAGGCTGGGTGGACAGCACAGCCAGCGGCGCATCATCCCCCATGCTGAAGGTGGGCTCCTTGCCCGTAGCCGCCATCTCCTCAATGATCATCTCCACATCTTCCGAGGAGTAGCCGAAGGCAGTTTGGGCTTGGAGCAGTTGTTCTTCCGAGAGGTGAGGGGTATTTTCAAAGCCCTGGGTGCTGAGCTGAACGCGATGGGCTTTGAGCCACTCGCCGTAGGGGTGTTGGGCCGCCACCTGGGTTTTGATCTCCCAGTTTTTGCAGATGTGCCCGCTCTGCAGATCCACCGTCAGCATTTGCCCCGGGCCTAGCCGCCCTTTTTCCAAAATGTCGGTCTCCGGCAGGGCAACCACCCCGGCTTCTGAGCCCACCGCCAGCAGCCCATCGCGGGTGATCGCATAGCGGGCGGGACGCAATCCATTCCGATCCAAGGTGGCGCCGATGGTTTTGCCATCGCAGAAAACCACCATCGCTGGGCCATCCCAGGGCTCCTGCAGGCCGCCGAAGAACTCGTAGAAATCCACCACTTCCGGGTGATCCTGAAGCTCCGGCTGGTTGCGATAGGCTTCCGGGATCAGCACCATCATCGCCTGCTGAGTGGAGTAGCCGGACTGAATCAACAGCTCAAACACGGCGTCCAGGCCCGCCGAGTCGCTGGTGCCGGGGTCAATAATCGGCTTCAGATCCTCGACCGCTGTACCCCAGCGGGGATGGGAAAGGGTCTGTTCGCGGGCGGCCATCCAGTTGACATTGCCCAGGTAGGTGTTGATCTCGCCGTTGTGGCAAAGGTAGCGAAAAGGCTGGGCCAGGGACCAACGCGGCAGGGTGTTGGTGCTGAAGCGGCGATGGTAAGTGGCGTAGGCAGTGGTGTAGAGGGGGTTTTGCAGATCTCGATAAAACCGGCCCAGAACCGCCGATTGCACCATGCCTTTGTAAACGATGACCCGGCAGGACAAAGAGGCAAAGTACAGGGCATAAAAGCCAAACTGAGCCTCCACCCGCCGCCGAATGCGCCGCCGCAACAGATAAAGCTGCTGCTCCAGGGTATCTCCGCTCAGGCTGGGATGGGCAAGGATCAACTGCCAGATAGAGGGCATGGTCTGCCGCGCCATCGGCCCCAGGCAATCGGGATTGACCGGCACCTGCCGCCAAGCCACCCGCTGCCAGTCGGTGGTGGCCAAGTATTCATCGATCACCTGCTGCACCGCCTGGCACTCAGCGGGATCCTGAGGCAAAAAGACCATCCCCACCGCGCTGTAAGCGGGATCCAAAGCTCGAATTTCTTCCATTTCTGCTTGCAACAGCGACCAGGGGATCGCCGTCGCAATGCCCGCCCCATCGCCGCTCTGGCCGTCGCCGCCACAGCCACCCCGATGCTCCATACAGGTGAGAGCCTGAAGGGTTTTCTGCAAGAGGTCGTGGCTGGCTCTTCCCCGCTGATCCACCAAAAAGCCGACCCCGCAAGCATCCCGCTCTTGAAAGTGCCAGTTTTCCTGCAGGATAGGAACCGAGACCTGAGAGCGATGGGGATTCATAGGAGTCAAAACAGTTTGGAATAAATCACGCTTTTAGAGGTGGAAAACCAGCATATCGCACTCCAATCCGACAGGAAAAGGGGGCAGCCCCAAGTTAGGGCCGGATTTTGCCAGTAAGGCAACAGAATGTTCCAGCGGAAGGAAGCAGCGAAGTAGAGTTCAAAAAGGCTCACTATGAACAGATTTTTCGAGCTTCTTCTGCAGGCTTCTCCGGCAGACTTTGAGACGATCTGAGAAAACCGAGGCATAGGCGCCAGCTCACGGCCAACTGGCTCTGTGGAGAACTGCGATCAATCGCTATCTGAAAAAGTCAGAAAACGTATCCCGCAGATCCGAAAGCCGATCGTTGAAGCAAGTCAGCCGATCCCCTGCGGAGTTCACCAGCGTCAGATCTGCCCGACCGGTTGCCCCTTCGGATCCCAGTAGAGGAACGCTCATGCGGCTGGGATCGGCGGGATTTTGGGAGACGCGGATCACGGCTCGATCGCGGTTCAATTGATAAGCCTCGGCCACATAGCGGATGGGCTCGCTCAAGATGGGATCCACCGGCAGCTCTGGGGCCGGCAGGAGATCCACCAGCTCGGTGAACGTGCCACTCCGCAGGCCCACCACGGCAGCAGCTCCCAACTGGTTACAAATGGCAATGAGAACCGGCTCTTGGGCAGTGGCGGTGAGGTTGGCCAAGGTGACGGTGACCGTGGCACGGCTGGCTGCTGCCGGATAGGTGACCTCAAAGGTGCGGGCAAAGGCATTGCCCAGCTCGTCGCGGGCGCGAAAGCGAAGCTGCCCGGTGTAGGGCAGGATGGAAGAAAAGTAGATGCCAAAGCGGTCGCTGGGACTCCGTCCGGGGATATTGGCCTGTCCGGGGACATAGGCAAGGGCAGCCCGGCTTTGCCACTGATTGGGCGGGGTGTAGGGCAGCAGCGGGCCACTGGTGAAGTTGGGGGGTTCTTTGGGGGGCAGATCCGGCTGGCCATCTCTGTTCAGATCCAGCCCATTGCCCAAGAAGGCCACCGAGCGCTGTAAGAGAATAGGACGGTTTTGGTTATCCAAAAGGGGATTCCGCCTTTCTGCCAGCCCGGCATTGTCCACATAGACATTAAGGGGGCGATTTAGGATTTGGTTATCCCGCTGCCGCCGCATGTTGAACTGTAGGTAGGGCCCCACTGCGCCCGCTGCCGGGGATCCTCCTGTGATTTCAAAATCATCCGCCCGCAGGAAGACATTTTCCAGGGGGCCCAGAGGAGTTGTTCCCTCGCCGCAACCGACCAAGCCAAGCGCTAAAATGGCCAAGGCTGTATAAGCCACAACAGAGCATCCTTTTTCGATAGGGGAATCCGAGCTCCCACAAGTCGGCAGCAGGGGCCGGCAGGCATGCTTTGGCTTCAGCATTCATCTCCTCTCCACAACAGACACCTTGGCGAGGGTTAAACCCAACCGGACTGAGTTGAGGATGGGCGGGGATCCCTCTGCACTCATCGGATTCGCCTGAACCACTATACCGTGAGCCTCGGTTCAGCTCCCACCATCCCTAGGGGGCTGGCGGCAACGAGCAAGAAATGGTGGCGATCCCTGGCCTCATCTCCCGAACAGGCTTGATAGCCTAGAGGAAGCGAGATGTGGATACCCATGTCAGATACTCCTGCGGTCTTGGTAGAGCAACTTCAAAAGCGCTACGGATCCACAGTGGCCGTGGCGGACGTCTCGTTTCAGGTGGAACCCGGCCAGATCTACGGCATTCTTGGCCCCAATGGGGCCGGCAAGACCACCACTTTGCATTGCCTTTGCACCTTGCTTCGTCCCGATGCGGGCCGGATAGAGGTGTACGGGATCCCAGCCAGCGAAAACCCCAAAGCGGTACGAGAAAAACTGGGGTTTGTTGCCCAAGAGGTGGCTTTGGATAAGGTGCTGACCGGGCGAGAATTGTTGCAGTTGCAGGCCGATCTCCACCACCTGCCTCGCCCCTTGGCTCAAGAGCGAATCGCTGCCGTCCTGGAACTGCTGGGGCTGACCGACCGCGCCGACCAACTCATCGGTACCTACTCCGGCGGGCTGCGCAAACGCTTGGATCTGGCGGCAGGACTGCTCCATCAACCCCAGGTGCTGGTCTTGGACGAGCCCACGGTGGGCCTGGACATTCCCAGTCGGCTGGCCATCTGGGATTTTTTGCGCCAACTCAAGAACACAGGGATCACAGTGGTGCTCAGCAGCCACTACCTGGAGGAGATCGACCTGCTGGCGGATCGGGTGGCCATCATCGACCGGGGCAAGGTGATTGCCGAGGGAACCCTCGAGGAGCTGAAAACCCGCGTCGGCGGCGAGCGCATCACCGTCAAGCTGCAGGAATTTGCCCCGGCGGAACTGGCCCAACGGGGTGCCCAACTGCTGGGATCCCTGCCCTTTGTCCAGAAGGTGGTGATCAACAGCGCCCAGGGCAACGCCCTGAACCTGGTGGTGCAGCGGAATGGGGAGGATCCCCTCAGCCAGATCCGCGCTCACTTGCAAGCTCATGGGCTAGAGGTGTTCAGCAGCACCCAGTCTCGTCCCAGCTTGGATGATGTGTATTTGGCGGCAACCGGGCAAACCCTGATGGACGCGGAGCTGGCCGCTGCCGAGGCCAATCTGGGCAAAAAGAAAAAGTAACTTCATCACCTCATGCTCGAGCCCTGTTGATCCCTATACAAAGGCACATCGAGGTATTTGGTAGATGGATTTGGAATGGATTGATTGATCGCAACCCTACAGGAGCTTTGGTATGAACTCTGCCTCTTCCTCGGTTCAACCCAACCCGATCCCCCTTTTGACGGCTGATTTTTGGCAGGAGACCTTTGCCCTCACCCGCCGCTTGTTTATCCAACTGCAGCGTCGCCCCACAACCTTGCTGGCCGGCATTATCCAGCCGTTGCTCTGGCTGATTCTATTTGGAGCCTTGTTTCAGAATGCTCCTGCCGGCATTTTCGGGGCCGGACAAAACTACACCCAGTTTTTGGGGGCGGGAGTCATCGTGTTTACGGCTTTTGGTGGAGCCTTGAATGCCGGAGTGCCGGTGATTTTCGACCGAGAATTTGGCTTTTTGAACCGGTTGTTGGTGGCTCCCCTCACCTCTCGTTTTTCCATTGTTCTTGCTTCTAGCCTGTTTATCGTCAGCTTGGCGTTGCTGCAGACGGCAGTCATTGTGGGGGCAGACTACGCCCTTGGGGCCGGGATCCCCGACGGGCCAGGCTTGGCGGTGGTGGCCCTGATCGTGGGCCTGTTGGTCTTGGGCTTTACGGCGCTGAGCTTGGGCTTGGCCTTTGCCATGCCGGGGCACCAGCAATTGCTGGCTTTCATCTTTTTGGTGAACTTGCCCCTGATCTTTTCCAGCACGGCCTTGGCTCCCCTGAGCTTTATGCCCACCTGGCTGCGTTGGGTGGCCAGCCTCAACCCCCTCACCTTTGCCATCGAGCCCATTCGCCATGTCTACCGCAGCGATAGCTGGAGCTGGGCCGATGTGGTGCTGCAGGCTCCCTGGGGCGATCTCACCCTGGCGGGATCCCTGGGCCTCTTGACGGGGTTTGTCGTAGTGTCGGTTCTGCTGGTGCAGGGGGTGTTGCGCAAAAGTTTGGCCTGAGCCTCTCTGCCCAGGCTGTGCCCCTCAAAGCCATCGGCGGGAAGCGGACTTCTCCATAGCCGCCTGTGCCTGCTGCACCAGAGCCAGGGGGCTGTCCTGAGCCGGGGAGACGCTTAGAGAGGGGGTAAGGCTGCGAGCCTGCAGGGCCATGTGGAGCTGCAGTTCGGTTACGTACTCCCGCAGGCCAAGGCCGGACTCAGCAGAAGAACGGCTCGCTGCCGAGGGGTGAGATGCAGACATCATGGCAAGGAGTCCCTCGCGAAATTGCCACCGTTGCTCTGCTAAGCTATCACGCCTGCCCCTTTTCTGAAGGTTCCAAAATGTTAGCTTTGATTAAGCTTTGAAATCATTCGGCCATGGTGGTGCTCAAGGATTGGCAGCGCTCCAAGTTGGATCCCAGCGACGATGCCCTCTTCTACAGCTATCCCCGCTTTGTGACCCATGTGGATTCTGGCTTCATCGGCCAGCTCACCGATCTGTACCGCGAGCATCTGCGGCCCCAGACCCGCATTCTCGATCTGATGAGCAGTTGGGTCTCCCATTTGCCGCCTGAGATGGAGTTTGCCCATGTGGAGGGGCATGGGATGAACCCGGAGGAACTGGCGGCCAACCCCCGGCTCAATCACTTCTTCATCCAGAACTTGAACCAAAACCCAGTTCTGCCCTTCCCCGATCACTCCTTCGATGCGGTGCTGAATACGGTTTCGGTGCAGTATCTGCAGCAGCCGGAGCAGGTGTTTGCAGAGGTGTATCGCATTCTAAAGCCCCAGGGCCTGTTCATCGTCAGCTTCTCCAATCGCATGTTTTTCCAGAAGGCGATCCAGGCTTGGCGGGACAACTCCGAGGCGGGGCGGGTGGAGTTGGTCAGGCGCTATTTTGAGTCAGTGCCGGGGTTTGAGGTGGTGAAAGTGATCCAGCGGCCTGCCCCTATGGGTTGGCTGGGCTTTTGGGCAGGCGGAGGCGGGGATCCCTTCTATGCCCTAATTGGACAGCGGACGGCGGGGTAGAATTCTCCAGCTTGCCTGTGGCGTGCAGGCGGGATCCTTGGAAATATCCAACAAGAACCCATCATCCATCAGCTTTTTCAGCTTTGCTATCCTCGCTACCCTCAGAGGGCTGTTTTGTTCTCCGGTCTTCCTGACAGTGCTTCTCCACAAAACGGCGATCCTTCCCCCCTACCCATCTCAGCAATTGGGGAAGCGGGGCTGCTGCAGATCGTGCAGCGCTACTGTCCGGCCCAGGTGGTGGGAGACGATGCGGCGGTGTTGGCTGCTCCGGAGGGGCAGTTGGTGGTGACAACCGATGTGTTGGTGGAGGGAGTTCACTTCAGCGATCTGACGACCCCGGCCCATGCGGTGGGCTGGCGCGCGGTGGCCGCCAATCTGTCGGATCTGGCCGCGATGGGATCCCGTCCGCAGGCGTTGGTGGTGGGCTTGGGCTTGCCGGGATCCACGCCGGTCGCTTGGGTGGAGGAGCTTTATCAAGGGATGCAAGCCTGTTGCGCCCGCTGGGGATGTCACCTGGTGGGAGGGGATCTGTGTCGGTCGCCGCATCGGTTCGTGGCGATCACGGCTTTGGGAAGGGTGCAGCCGGGGCGGGCTATTCAGCGCAGACGGGCTCAACCCGGCGATTGGCTGGTGGTGACAGGGCCGCACGGAGATGCGCGGGCAGGCTTGGAACTGCTTCTCCATCCTGAACAGGGATCCTCAGCCACGGCAGCCGAGCGCGAGCAGTTGATCAGGGCTCACCAATACCCACGCCCGCGCCTGGATCTGGTGCCCCTCTTGGAAGGGATCCCGGATCCCTTGCGCATTGCCGGCATGGATACCAGCGATGGTTTGGCAGATGCCCTGGTGCAGGTGTGTCAGGCCAGCGGGGTGGCGGCGAGGATCGAGGTGGAGCGGATCCCGATTTCAGAAGCTTTGCGGCAGGCTTTTCCGGCCCAAGCCTGGGAGTGGGCGCTCTATGGAGGCGAAGATTTTGAGCTGCTCCTCAGTGCCGAGGTGTCGGTGGCCAAGCATCTGTTGGAAGAATTGCCAGGGGCCGTTTGGATTGGAGAAGTGACAGGCTGGGATCCGCAGGGAACCGTCTGGCTGAAGGACGGGCAGGCCCTCAGCCGTCAACAAGCCTTCCAGCATTTCTAAGAGGCGTTGTGCTGCAGGATGGCCACCCAAACTGCCAACAGTTGAAAACAAATCGACTTGTGGGGGAAAACAAGCTTCAGGAAGGATTCGGTAACCTAGAAGCGGAGAGAAGCTGAGACAAGGAAGCAAATTGACTTGGAATAGCTTCAGGCAACTGCTCAGAACTCGGCAGAACTTGGAGAAGCATTGGAGACTCTACTCATGAAAGCTATCTTAACAGCAGCCATTCTTGGCCTGGCCGGGATCCCTGCGTTGGCCCCCTTGCCCAGTTCGGCTCAGCCGCTGTTTGAATTGGGTGCCTACCGCCTTGAGCAGGGGACGATTATCCCGGTCGGCAGCCTGAGCAGCGAAGAGCCGCAATACTTTTACCCGGACACCGTTTATCCCCTGGAAGTGGCCGTTACTCAGAACATTTTTGACAGCCAGGGGCGCTTGGTGATCCCGGCGGGTAGCCGCGTTTTTGGACAGATGGAACCTGCACCGGGCGGATCCCGCTTTGTCGGCACTTCCATTGTTCTCGGCGGTCGTACCTACAGCCTACGGGCTTCCTCCAACATCCTCCACGACGAAAAGGATCCCCGTCAGTATTCGGCTGAGGCCATTGCTCAAGATGCAGCCATTGGGGCAGCCGCAGGGGCCATTTTGGGGGCGATCACGGGCGGAGTCTCGGTGGGCAATGTCTTAGGAGGCGCCGTGACCGGAGTGGTGGTGGGCAATGTTACCGCTCCCCAGGTGGTGGTGCTGCGCCCCGGCCAATCTTTCAATCTGACCTTGGAAGCTCCGCTGACGCTGTGAGGTTCCATTTGGAGGTGTTGATGGTCGGCGACTTGTGATTCACTGGGGATCAAGTTGCCGATCCCTGTTTTCATTTCATGGCTACTGAATCTAAGCCCACTTCCCCCCTCTCCTCCACCGAGCACAGGTTTACGGCTGGAGAGGAGAGCTTTACCTACAGAGCGCTGGCCGGTTGGCAGACCCTTTTTCAGCGGGAAAAACCGGTGGCCGAGATCTTTCACGTCGCCTATCTGAAGCAAGACTCTGCTGCCCAGCACCGCCCTCTCACTTTTGTGTTCAACGGTGGGCCTGGGGCAGCTTCTGCCTACCTGCACATGGGAGCGCTGGGGCCCAAACGGATTGGCTTCGGGCCCAACGGCAGTTTGCCCCCCTCCCCGGTGCGGCTGGTGGACAATGCCGAAAGTTGGTTGCCCTTTTCCGACCTGGTCTTTGTCGATCCGGTGGGGACGGGGTTCAGCCGCGCCCTGCCCAAGGATTCTCAAGACCCCAAAGATTCCCGGGAGAAATCCGATCCGGCATCCAAGCCCCCTCAGCCGGATGCCAAGGCGGAGGAGCCTCCTAAGGAATCACCTTTCTGGGATGTGGAACGGGATTTGCAATCCTTGGGCGAGTTCATTCAGGGCTTCCTTTCCCGATACAAACGCTGGCTTTCCCCCATTTTCATTGCCGGCGAAAGCTACGGTGGGTTTCGGGTGGCGCGGCTGGCCAAGGAGCTGCAATCCAAGTTTGGCGTAGGCTTGTCGGGGGCCATTCTCATCTCGCCTGCACTTGAGTTTGGGTTGCTGGAGACCAACGATTACAACCTCAGCACTTGGGCAACGCTTTTCCCTTCCTACGTAGCTACAGCAGCTCATCATGGACGGTGTGGCTGGGGGGAGGATTTGCAGATCCTGCTGCCCAAAGCAGAACGCTTTGCCCGACAACGTCTGCTGCCCCTCTTGGCCATGGGGGAGGCAATGCCAGAGGCAGAACGGCAAGCGGTGTATCAGGAGATGGCGGCAGGGATCGGCTTATCTCCAGAATATGTAGCCCACAAAGGCGGGCGGATCGATATCGCCAGTTTTGCCCGCGAGCTGTTGCGGTCGCAGCGACTGGTGCTGGGGCTTTACGATGCTTCTGTAACCACGGTGGATCCCTTTCCGGATCGGCCTACCTTTGAGGGATCCGATCCCACCTTGGATGGGATCGATCGCCTGTTCACGGCAGCCATCAACAGCCACTTGCGAGAGACCTTGCAGGTGGAAACGGAGTTGACCTATCACCTACTGAACCTGGAGGTGTTCAAGTCCTGGCGGTTCACCCCAAAAGGAGAGTTTAAGCAAGGATTCATCGGCGCAATGGACGAGCTGCGCAGCAGCATGGCCCTCAACCCTCACATGCGGGTGAGCATTCATCATGGCTTTTACGACCTGGTCACTCCCTACTTTGCCTCGAATCACCTGGTGGATTTGATGAAGTTGGATCCGCGGTTGAAGGCCAACCTCACCCTACGTCATTATCGCGGCGGACACATGTTCTACACCTGGGATCTCTCGCGGTTGGAGTGGTTTACAGAAATGCGTGCGTTCTACTCAAAAACGGCTTCGGGCTCAGAGTTGCAAACTCTGCGCTAAGCAACTGGAGGATTGAGGCTCTTGGAAGCCTTAGCCGAGAGACTTGCCACAGCAGGTTTGCATATACATTGCATATACATATATTGATAAAATTGGATAAAATTGCATTGCCTTGACATCGAGAATCAGCCCTGATAGCATCTAGCCATGTTGGCCAGCCTAATCCTGTTCAGTTTTTGAACAAGAGCGGGGGAACCATTTCGGGGGCTTACTCTGAGCAAACGCCAGGGAGAGCATCTCTTAGCTCTAGCCCGTCAGCTAACCCCGTCGGCACTAAGAGGTGGCTACAGAGCTGTACGTCTGCCCTAGAGGGATTTTGCGTACATCGACTGGATGCCTTCCAAGGGGTTGAGGGTTGCCATCGGCACTTTCTACCCCCCTCTGGCGGCTGCTTAGCTTACTCTTCCCACTTCTCCTCACCTTACCAAACAACATGCAGAACCGCTCTCAACTTGTGGCTATCGGTCGCAGGGGAAGTTTTTGGATCCAAAGGTACGTTTGGCGAGAACAGGTCATTTTGCCAATGGCCGGATTTGCCCTGCTACTGGCAATTTGGTGGGTTGTCGCTCTTTTTCGCAGTGAGTTGGTGCCCACTCCGCCACAAGCCTTTGTTGACAATCTCGACTACATTCTTCATCCATTTTATCGGCGTGGGCCGGGCGATTTGGGCGTTGGCTGGCTCTTATTGGCGAGTTTGCGGCGAGTTTTGATTGGCTTTTTGCTGGGCGCAGTGGTGGCCATTCCTATGGGGTTTTGGATTGGAATGTCGCCATCGGCAATGGCGATGTTTAACCCAATTGTCCAGATTTTGAGGCCGGTTTCTCCGCTAGCCTGGCTGCCCATTGCCCTGTCTATTTTTAATTCGGCGGATCCCGCAGCCATTTTCGTGATATTCATCACCTCTCTGTGGCCAACTCTCATCAATACGGCCTTGGGGGTGGCCAGTGTGCCTCAGGACTATCTGGATGTGGCGCTGGTGCTGGAGATGCCCCGTTGGCGACGGATCCTCAAGATCATCTGGCCTGCCGCCCTACCCTACATCTTTACGGGCTTGCGCATCAGCTTGGGTATTGCTTGGTTGGTCATTGTGGCTGTCGAAATGCTGACCGGCGGCATTGGCATTGGATTTTTTGTCTGGGATGAATGGAACCGTCTCAATTTGAGCGCGGTGTTCCTGTCGGTGTTGCTGATTGGAGCAACGGGGCTGGTGCTGGATCTGGCTTTGCGACGAATTCAAACCTGGGTGACCCACCGACCGGCAACCCAGACCTAAAGCCGGGTGATTTTCTCTTTTTCGGTTCTTCTTGATGTCAATAATGAGCTTCGCTCTTAGAAATTTTCAGACCTAGATCAGTTTGTTTGTCAGATCTGCACATTGCTCCATCTCTGCTACGCGACGCTTGCCTGACCAGACTTATCCATCGGAGGGTTTTTCATGAAAGTTCTGGCCGAAGGTGGTGCAAAACTGTATTTCCGCCGAAAAGTCTTGCAGGGCTTGGGGGCTGTGGGGGCCGGGATCCTAGCGGCCAAAGGATACAGAGCCGTGGAGGCTGCCGATATCGAGCCGGTGGTGGATCCTGGATCCCTGGAAAAACCCAATTTAACGGTGGGCTATGTGCCGGTCAACGATTGTGCGCCCTTTGCCGTGGCCTATGAGAAAGGTTTCTTTCGCAAATATGGGTTGAATGTGCGCTTGAGCCGCGAGTCCAGTTGGGCCAACTCTCGCGATGGGGTGATCTTCGGACGCTTGGACGCCTCACCGGTGGTGGCGGGAGCAGTGACCAATGCCCGCCTAGGGGCAGAAGGGGCGCGGCGGGTTCCCCTGTGTGCGGCCATGACCATTCATCGCCATGGCAACGCCATGACCATGAACCGCGCCATGTGGGACTACGGCTTACGACCTTGGTATGAATACGACGGCGATCTGGAGTTCTTCGGACGGGATTTTCGTGGGTATTTCCAGAGCTTGCCCGTCGAGCGGCGACTGTGGGCAACAGTGCTCAGTTCCGCCATCTACGAGTACTTCATTCGCTATCTGGCAGGGGCAGCCGGGATCGATCCCATGGCCGAGTTCCGCATCATTATCATTCCCCCGCCACAGATGGTGACTCATATCCGCATTGGATCCATGCAAGCTTACATGGTGGCAGAGCCGTGGAATACCCGTGCCATTGCGGGCAATGAGGGAGTGGGGTTCACCTTCGCCCACGGCAAAGAGATCTGGCGTGGACATCCCGACCGAGTATTGGCGGTGATGGAGAGCTTTATCGAGGAGAACCCCCGCACCTACCGCTCGTTGGTGATGGCGATGATCGAAGCCTGTCGGTATTGCGATGACCACCGGGAGGAGGTGGCGGAGTTGATTTCGGCCCGCGCCTACACAGGTGCTCCCCTGCGCTACACCAGACCTGCCATTGTGGGGAACTACAACTATGGCGGCTTTGATGGGCAAGACCGGACTCGCCAGATGCCAGACAGTACCTTGTTTTTTCGGATGCCTGAGGATCTACCTCACCCAGAGCATGATCACTCCACGTTTCTGTGGCAATCTCAGGGACTCTGGCTGGTCACTCAAGCGGCCCGTTGGAACCAAATCGCCGAGATCCCTGCTGATGTGGAGGAGCAGATCCGGCGAGCATGGCGCACCGATCTGTATCGGGAGATCGCCGCTGAAATGGGGATCCCTTGCCCTGCTGAGGATTTTAAGGTGGAGCCAGAGGAGGTATTTATCGATGGCAAAGCCTTTGATCCCGGCGATCCCGTGGGTTACCTCAATAGCTTCGAAATCCGCGCCAATCGTCCTTTACAGTTTTTTCCGGGGATACGCACTACAGCTTATGGAGGCCGATCCTGATGTCTAACAAACCCCATTCTCGATAAAGCCACAAAACAGCTTAGGGGATAAGCTCTGCAAGCATCATTTGCCAAGCCTTTTTCACAAAACCCAGCCTTTAACCTATGAATGTTTCCTGTAATTTTCTACCACCGGAGATTTTGCCATGAGAGGCCAGCAGTTATTATCATTTTCTCTTTTTTACGATCGACTTTGCAACAGCCAAAAGATAAGTCAACTCAATCGAATCCAAATCTTTATCCACCTCAATCTTTTCCGGCTGCCCGTTTCTTGCAATGGGGATCTATTGGAAAAGCTATATCTTGTTCAGACCCGTGGCTTACTTGTCAATGTTGATTGATCGATCAGGAGAGGTTTTTCATGGATTACCCAGTTTCTGCTACTCAGGGCTTAAGTCTCCAAACCAAATCAGATACTTTCTTAGATATCCGAGGGGTGGTGAAAACTTATCGGAATCCGCGTGGGCAGGATTTGGTGGTGCTCGATGGCATTGATCTCACCGTAGGTGAAACTGAATATGTCTCGATTGTTGGACATTCCGGCTGCGGTAAATCCACCTTGCTCAAACTGGTGGCAGGGCTAGAGCAACCAACGGAGGGATCCCTGACCCTAGAGGGCAAGCCGATTCGCAAGCCGGGAGCCGAGCGGATGATGGTATTTCAACAATATTCATTGTTGCCGTGGCTAACGGTGCGGGACAACATTCAGCTTGCGGTGGATGAGGTGCTCAAAACCAAATCCCGTCAAGAGCGGCGGCAGATCACCGAAGAGCACATCCGCTTGGTTCATCTGGAGGCGGCTGCCGACAAATATCCCGATCAAATTTCTGGGGGGATGAAACAGCGGGTAGGAATTGCTCGGGCTTTAGCAATTCGGCCAAAGTTATTGCTCATGGATGAGCCATTTGGAGCTTTGGATGCCCTCACTCGACGCCGACTTCAGGAAGAGGTTTTGGGTATTTGGGAAACACACCGCCAGGCTGTTATCATGATTACCCACGATGTCGATGAGGCCGTCTATATGTCAGACAGAATTGTTTTGATGAGCAATGGCCCCAAGGCCCGGATTGCCGAGATTTTAAATGTCAACCTGCCGCGTCCACGCCCCAGTCGTCATGATTTGCGCGAGATGAAAACCTATCACGAACTGAGGAATCACGCCTTGGATTTCTTGGAAAGATCTTACAAGTCATAGCCTGAAAGTGACAGCCCAACCAACGGGCTCACTTTTATGGTTACAAGTTAGGTTGAGACACTTCCCGACTGCTCTGCGCCGCTTCCGCAACCACCCCCGGCCCAAGGAAGAGAAAAGCTGGGAAGCAAGGCAACGGGACAGTTTCACTCTTGACTTGAAGTGACTATAGGTCTGAGAAGTGCTCCTCAACCCCTATTCTCGCAGCCAACGGGTGGTGCCATCTTTTTGATCGATGAGGGTGATGCCGAAGGCTTTCAACTGATCCCGAATGCGATCGGCTTCGGCAAAGTTTTTGGCCTTGCGGGCTGCCGAGCGCTGCGCGATCAGCTCCTCGATTTTTTTAAAGTTAAGTTCCCCATTTGTAGCTGCTTCTTTGGATCCCTCGAATTCAGAGAATGAGGGCCAACAGAATCCCAAAGTAGCCAAAATCTCCAGCAAGGCAGCGCTTTTTTGTTTGAGGGCCTGGGGCTCCAGATGGGTTTGGCCTTGATGGGTGAACAGGTTGTGTTCGCGGGTGAGTTCTTTGGCCAATTCAAAGGCGATAGCCAGCGCTTCAGGGGTGCCAAAATCATCGTCCATGGCAGCTTGGAAGGTTTGCATTGCCTCAGCATCAGGGGATCCCTTTTCTCCTTTGCAGAATTGCTGGGCACAGTGGATCCCTTTCTGGAGGGTTTCCCAGCCACGGCTGGCTGCCTGCATGGCTGCCTCGGTGAGGTCAATCGGGCTGCGGTAGTGGGTCTGCAACAGGAACAGCCGCAAGGCCATGGGGTGATAGACGGCGAGGGCCTGTCGCAGGGTGGTGAAGTTGCCCAAAGATTTGGACATTTTCTCGCCGTTGATGTTGAGAAAGCCGTTGTGCATCCAGTACTTGGCCATCGGCTTGCCGGTGATCGGCTCCGATTGGGCCAGCTCATTTTCGTGGTGGGGGAAAATCAAATCTGCCCCGCCGGCGTGAATGTCGATGTGATCTCCCAGGGTCTCCCGCACCATGGCGGAACATTCGATGTGCCAGCCCGGTCGCCCCCAACCCCAAGGGGAGGCAAACCCCGGCTCAGAAGGGGGGGCCGCTTTCCAAAGGGCAAAGTCGAAGGGATCCTGTTTCTCAGCTCCTTCTTCTCCTACCCGGCCACTGGCTCCCGCCTCCATCTCCTCCAGTTTTCGACCGGATAGCTGGCCGTAATCCGGGAATTTGCGGACAGAGTAGTAAACAGAGTACTGAATAGAGGTGGGGGTCTCCGGCTTGTGCCCGGTTTGCCGGAGGGAAGACGGGTCGGTCTGGTGTCGAATGGGATCCCGTACCCGGTAGGCAAAGCCTTTGAGCTCCAAAGATTGGATCAACTGGAACATGGCTTGCAGCGATTGGGTTGCCCTGGGGTAGAGATCGGCCCGCTTGATGTTCAGGCAATCCATATCTCGGAAATACTCGGCGATGAAGCGTTCCGCCACCGCTTGCATGGATTCGCCACGTTCCAACGCCCGCTTGAGGATCTTGTCGTCCACATCGGTAAAATTCTGCACATACTTCACTCGGTAGCCGCGCCACTCCAAGTAGCGACGCACCATGTCCCAAACCACGTAGGTACGCGCATGGCCGAGGTGGCAGAGGTCGTAAACCGTTACACCACAGACATACATCCGCACCAGGGGCTTCTCCCCCGCAACCGGAGCTGCAGATCCCTGGGAATCGCCGGTGGAAACGGATTGAGATCCACCTGCTGCCAGCGGCTGAAACACTTCCTTGCGGCGAGTCAATGTGTTATAGACAACCAAATCCATGGGTATCCCTAGTTTGTAGTTTCAGCTACAGCAAAACAGGCTTTGTCTTCCAAAAAAAGACGATGGCGCACTTTGTCTTGAATCGGATGAGGCTCGACAAAATCTCAACGAGCCAAGGGCTGGAACCATTGTGAGGCAAGCATTTTGGCTGAAATTATCTGCCAAGACTTGTCTAGATTTGTTAACTACGGTACTCTAACCTGAGTGCGAGTCAGCCTGTTCATTAGCGAACTCCACTCCGGCTTGAGTCACCCCAGGGGTGCTCGGTGCCAAGGGGCTTGTGCCCCTCATTTTGACATCTTCTTCTCTTGCACTCTAGTGTCAGCCTGTTGGTGTGAGGATGCCTTTAAAACCCACTTTCCCAAGTCCCCAAAAGGGGGAGCCGGATTTCCGCGGTGCTGCCGTGAGCACCCTTTTCCCCCCACCCCCAAAGGGCTCGGCAGGGATCCCTTCAGAACAGTCCTGGACTTCTGCGGATTCATCTGCCGAGGAAGCCTATCTTCTGGAGTGGGCTCCAGCCCCTCTCTCTGGGCGGTCGAAGCCAAGATGGGTTGGTTTGGCCCTCTCTCTCAGCTTAACGGGCCTGGTATGGCTTCTGAAGCTGGAGGCGGATCCCTGCGCAGAAGCTGGGGAAGAGCAGCTGCCGGCCACCCCCAGGTGCCCAACCGAGCCTGAGACAGCCCATCCAGAGCCGGGGGATTCTGCTCCTGCGCGTCGGGGATATCCGGCTTGGGCCACTGGTCTTTTGCTGATGCTGGGCTTGGCCGGAGTCGCTACCCTACAGCAGCGACAGTTGAATCGCCCCCTGTCTCCGGCGGTAGAGCCGATCCCACCCTCTGTGCATACGCTATCTGGCGCTCTGCAGCAAAACTACGAGCGGAAAAAGGAGCAGCTGCGCCAAGCCTTCGCAGAAGGGCGAATCCCGACAGGAGAAGGGCCCAGAGGCATTCTGGAGCATGAAATTCAGCCGGGGGAAACCCTCTGGCAACTGACCCAGATGTATCAGCTCGACGCGGCTGCCATCACCGTCTCCAATGGTATTCAGGCCAGTACTGAGCTGAAGCCGGGGCAAGTTCTCCTCATCCCCAGCCAGCCGGGATTGATCTACACCGTCAAGCAGGGAGACACACTGGAGGACATTGCCAACCGCTACCGAGTTCCCCAGCAGCGGATTATCGAAGCGACTCCTCTGGATCGCCCGGAATATCTGCGCATTGGCCAACGCCTGCTCATCCCCGGCGATGTGGGCGAGTTGATCCAGCGTCAGAAGGAGATGATCGCTGCCCAGAAAGCTCGCGAAGAGGAAGAGCGCCGCCAGCAAGAGGAGGAAGCCCAACGCCAAGCCGAAGCCCAAGCTCGATTACAGGCGGAGCAGCAACGCCGGGCCCAGCAAATGGAACAAGAACGGCAGGCCCTCTTGGCCGGTGGATCCCTGACCCACACAGTTGGAGCCGGTGACACCATCGAACGGATCGCCGCCCGCTATGGGGTAACTCAGCGATCCATTATTCAAGCCAACAACTTGCGCAATCCCCACTGGCTGCGCATTGGCCAACGCCTTACGATTCCGGCGCCGGGTACGCAGCCCACCCCAGCTCCCGCCCGACAGGCTCCGCCAGCGCCCCCTCCAGCCCCTCCCCAGGTTCGCAGCAGTGGGTTTGTCTGGCCGGTCTCCGGGCAAATCACCTCTGGCTTTGGCTACCGTCGCGGTCGCCTTCATGCAGGGGTAGATATTCCTGGCCCCGTGGGATCCCCCATTGTAGCCGTTCAGGAGGGAGTGGTGATCTTCGCGGGGAATGCTGGGGATGGCTACGGCAATCGAGTGGACATTCGCCATCCCAACGGAATTGTTACTCGCTATGCCCACGGCCATCAGATTTACGTTTCCACAGGCCAGTACGTGCAGCAGGGGCAGACAATCATGAGCCGCGGCAGCACTGGCTGGAGCACAGGGCCGCATCTGCACTTTGAAGTCCGCCCCGGCGGGGGCGCGCCTGTGGATCCCCGGCCCTATCTGCCCTGATCCTGTCCCAAAGCGAGACTACACAGAACAGCCAGCCTGGCCATAAATTGCTAGCCTAAAGACAGCAAACTCCAGACCGTAGGAACACGCCGATGCAGTGGGTGAACGCGCTCTCCCAGCTCCCTTCCCTAGAAGCGGCTCTGCGGCAGGTGGTGGAGGAAGCCAAGGCCAAGCTTCAGGCGGCCCAGCTGAAAAGTGCCTTGAGTCGGCAGGTGCAGACGGTGGGATCCGGCAGCTTGCCGGGGCTGCTGACAGGGTATGTTCCCTCTCAGCCTCTGCGGCCCAACCTGGGGGTTTTGTTTGTGTCGGCGGCCTTTGCCAGCGAATACATCCGGGTGTTGCCATTGCTGTCGGGGCTGCTGGAGGTGGACGTTTTGATCGGCTGCTCCGGGGGTGGCATTGTGGGTGGCGGGCATGAAATTGAGGATGGCCCGGCTCTCTCCTTGTCTTTGGCGGTCATGCCGGAGGTGGTGCTGCATCCTTTTCATCTGCGGGGGAACCAATTGCCAGACTTGGATGCGGCTCCTTCTGCCTGGGTCGATTGTGTTGGGGTTTCGCCGCAGAGCAAGCCTCATTTTCTGCTCTTGGCCGATGGATTTTCCTCTGGCATCTCAGAGTTGCTGCAGGGGTTGGATTTCGCCTATCCGGGATCAGTCAAAGTGGGGGGATTGGCCAGTGGGGGCCGCGGCCCTCGGGGCAATGCTCTGTTTTTGCTGGATGCGCGTACCCTCACACCTCGGCGGGAGCTGTATCGAGAGGGCACAGTGGGGCTAGCGCTCTACGGCAATGTGGTGCTGGATGCAGTGGTGGCCCAGGGGTGTCGCCCCATTGGGGATCCCTTGCGGGTGACGGAAGCAGAGGGGAATGTGATTCTTGGCTTGGAGGGTCGCCCTCCTCTAGCGGTTTTGCAGGACTTGGCAGAGCGGCTCAGTCCCGTGGATCAGCGATTGGCCCGCCACTCTCTCTTCATCGGCCTGCTGATGGATGAGTTCAAGTCGGAGCCGACGCCGGGAGATTTCCTCATTCGCGTAATCTTGGGCGTTGATCCGCGCGTGGGGGCGCTGGCCATCGGGGATCAGGTGCGCCCTGGCCAGACGGTGCAATTTCATCTGCGGGATGCCCAGACTTCGGCAGAAGATCTGCGTTGGGCCCTCAGCCGCTATTGTGCCGAGCGCAACTTGAGGCAAAGCCCCTCTCAACCGAGGCCGGAGCCTTGTGGGGCGTTGATGTTCTCCTGTTTGGGGCGAGGCAAGGGCCTGTACGGCACTCCCGATTTTGACTCGCAACGGTTTCGGGAATTGCTTGGAGAGCTGCCCTTGGGGGGGTTCTTTTGCAATGGTGAGATCGGCCCCGTTGGGGGATCCACCTTTTTACACGGCTACACTTCCTGCTTCGGGATCTTCCGGCCCGCCCACTAGAGGGGGGATCCCTTGCCCTAAGAGCCGGCAAAATTAGATAAACTGAGGATCTGCTGTCAACAGCTTGGTCAAGGGTTTCTCATGCAGCTTCATCTTAGCGAGCCGCCACTCACTCAAGGGGAATGTGCCCTGGTCTATTGCTTTGCCGCTTCCGGCGGGAATGGCCGCTTTCCTCTGCCCCCTGAGATCGCCTCTTGGGATGAAAAGGCGTGGTCAGGGCTGGTGGCGGAAACCGTTCAGGAGCAGGGGTTTCAGGGGAAGCCGAATAGCAGTGTTGCCCTGCGCCTGACAGGAGAGATCCGCAAACTGGTGTTGGTGGGGCTAGGGGATCCCGCGGCCCTAACGCTAGAAGCCCTACGACGGGCCACAGCCAACGGCCTGCGCCAGGCTCACAGCTTAAAAGCCAAGCAGGTGATGCTGTCTTTGCCGGAGACGGGGTTGGATCGGGTGCGTGGGGTTCAGGCGGTGGCCGAAGCCTGCCTACTGGTGGCGCACCGGGACAATCGGTTTAAATCTTCAGCCAAAGGGGAAGAGGAAAACAGCTTTTCTGTGCAGGAAGTAACTCTCTTGGTGCCGGGGTTGGCCCAGGCTCGCCCCGATTACGAAGTCGCGCTGCAGCGGGCCATTGAGATGGCGGCAGGAACCATCTTGGCTCGGGAATTGGTGGCTGCCCCCGCCAACATTGTTACTCCTCTTGCCCTGGCCGATACCGCCCGCCAACTGGCCCAGGAATATGGCCTAGAGGTGGAGATTCTGGGACAGGAAGAATGCGAAGCTCTGGGGATGGGGGCTTTTTTGGGTGTGGCCAAAGCCTCTGATCTGCCGCCCCAGTTTATCCACCTCACCTACAAGCCGGCACAAGGGAATCCCGTCACCAAATTGGCCCTGGTGGGCAAGGGGCTGACCTTTGATTCCGGTGGGCTGAACATCAAAACCGACTCCCGCAGCATCGCCATGATGAAAACCGACATGGGGGGAGCAGCGGCAGTTTTGGGAGCTGCACGGGCCCTAGCCGCCCTCAAGCCGCAAGTGGAGCTGCACTTCATCGTCGCTGCCACGGAAAACATGATCAGCGGCCATGCCATCCACCCAGGGGATATCCTCACCGCTTCTAACCAGAAGACCATTGAGGTCAACAACACCGATGCAGAAGGCCGCCTCACCTTGGCAGATGCCCTGGTGTTTGCGGAAAAGCTGGGCGTTGATGCCATCCTCGATCTGGCTACCCTGACCGGTGCTTGTGTGATTGCTCTGGGGGAAGAAATTGCCGGCTTGTTCACCCCAGATGAGACGCTGGCCCAGGAGCTACAGCAGGCTGCCAATCTTTCCGGCGAAAAAATCTGGCGCCTGCCGCTGGAGGAAGGCTACTTCGAGGGTCTCAGCTCCATTGTGGCCGACATGAAAAACACTGGTCCCCGCTCAGGGGGATCCATCACCGCTGCCCTGTTCCTGAAGCAGTTTGTGGAGAAAACCCCTTGGGCCCACCTGGATATAGCAGGCCCCGTTTGGACAGAGAAGGATGCAGGCTACAACAACAAAGGGGCCACCGGTTATGGGGTGCGCACCCTGGTGGAGTGGGTCTTGGCGCGGCAAGCCGCAGCAGCTTGCTCATAACCCCGCCTTTCTGGACGTTGGTCCTTGAAAAAGCATCTACTGAGGGAGGAGCCAAGGGCTGCTTGGCTGGAGCTGTCCGCTCCCTAAAATAGGCTTAAAAAAGAGTCTAGGTATTGAGTAGCACTTTGCAAGGCTTCCCCTCAGGGAATAGGATCCCCGCATCAAAGTAGCTGGCACAAGGCCCCCTGCGCCGGATCCTCCCATGAAAGACCTTTACCGCGAGCTGGAATTACAGCCCAATGCAAATCTAGAAGAAATTAAAGAGAGCTACAGGCGGCTTGCCAAAGAATACCATCCCGATAAACTTCACCCAGATACACCTGTTAAGGGGCGGCAGTACATTGAGGAAAAGTTTAAGTCTATTCAGGAAGCATACTCGGTCCTGAGTGATCCTGTGAAGCGAAAAGCCTATGACTCCCAAAGGCTTTCCCAGACTTCGCCCACAAAAGGGAGCGGGTATGACCAAGACTTAAAAGCAGAACGCGGTTACAGCACACAAGATGGCAAACCTTGGCCCTTTGACTTCGACTAGATAAAGGAAGCTGCAGAAGAGATAGAACGTCGTAAGAAAAACATCGAGGCCAACTATAACCAAAGAGTAGAGCAAGTTAAGTCTGAGTTAAGGAGAAACTTGATCTCTATCGGAATAAAACAAGAGGAAGCTAAAATTGATCATACCTTTGCCACCAAAAGTGACACTATACTGGGTGCCCTCTCGCTTTTAGTCCTGAGCTTGTTCATTGGTGCCTTAAGTAGCTCAATCGGGCTTGTGCTCTTTCTAATCTCAGTTATTAGTCTTTTTATGGCCATTTTTGATAAAGGATATAGCAAGTCGCAAGTTGAGAGCGCTAAGAAGCTACAGGAAGAGGCAAAATCAGTAATAGCCCAGATAGAGAAAGATAGGAACTCGAAGCTTTCCCAGCTTGAGCTTCACTGTAGAAGTAGGATCGATCATTTTAAAGCTGTCCCTATCGAATCTATATCCCCATTTTATAAGTGGGCTGAGTGGGGAGGATCAGCTATTTTTGCTAACTGCAATGAAGGAAAAGGCAGATGCTAAAAGCCTAGAAGAAAACTTGAAGATAGCGGCTGGAGTTGCTGTGGGTATTGGCATACTAGCCGCCTTATTTGGGCTGGGAGGTGGATTTCACCCATTCTGAATCTCAAGAAGAGGCAAAACACTGCTTCATCTCCTGCAGCACCTGGGCATCTTGAGAGGCCGTTCTCGCGCCCGCTTGAGCAGCCCAGCACTTAAGACTCTCGATTTGGTCGCGGGCAATCGAGGCCAAAGGCACGGTTTCGCGGATGGCCTGCAGGATATCCTCTTGGGTAAAGTCCCGCCGAGTGCTGCTGCCACTGCCCCCAAAGGCGTTGTACATGGCATCTACGATAGCTTGCTCGATCTCGGCCCCGCTGAAGTCCTGAGCTGTGGCTGCCAAGGCTTCCAGGTCGAACTCCCGCAGGCGGCTGGGGCGCAACCGCTGCAAATGCACCCGGAAGATCTCTTTGCGCTCAGCGTGGGTGGGCAGGTTCAAGAAGAAAATCTCGTCAAAGCGGCCCTTGCGCAACAGCTCTGGCGGCAGCAGCGGCACGTTGTTGGCAGTGGCCACAATGAAAACGGGGCTGGTCTTCTCCTGCATCCAGGTAATCAGGCTGCCAAACACCCGGCGGCTGGTACCAGAATCTCCATCGGCACTGCTGGTGATGTTGCCAAAGGCTTTGTCGATCTCGTCGATCCAAAGCACGCAGGGGGCCATCGCCTCTGCCAGTTGGATCATCTGCCGCACCCGGCTTTCCGACTCGCCGACGATGCCGGCAAACAGCCGCCCGGCATCCAATCTCAGCAGGGGCAGCCGCCACTCATTGGCGATGGTCTTGGCGGAGAGGGATTTGCCGGTGCCCTGGATCCCGACCAGCAGCACGCCTTTGGGGTTGGGCAGGCCATAGCGCCGCGCCTCTTCGGTAAAGGCTTCCTGGCGCACCCGCACCCAGGCCTTGAGGTTATCCAGGCCCCCCACGCTTTTGAGGGTCTCGCGGGCGGTGAAAAACTCCAGGATGCCGGTTTGGCGGATGGCCTGCTTTTTTTCCTCTAGCACCAGGTCGATATCGGCTTCATTGACCTCCTGCTTGGCGGCCAAAGCGCGGGCCAAAACGCGGCGAATACGTTCTCGGCTCAGCCCTTGACAGGCTTTGACCAGTTGCTCGCGGGCCAGAGGGGTGAGCTTGAGTTTATCTGGGGCCACGTAGAGCTGGATGAGGCGGCTGATCTCTTCGCTGTTGGGCAAGGGAATATCGACGACGGTGACCTCCTCTGCCAGGTCGCTGGGCACTTCCAGGGTGTGGCTGAGCAGGATCAGCATCTTGCGGGTGCGCTTGAGCTCGCGGCTGAGGTTTTTCAGCTCCCGGATGATGGGAGCGTTTTTGTCGCTGGTGGCGTTGCGCAACACAAAGTGCAGATCCCGCAGCACAAACAGGGTGTCCTCGTTGGGGGCAGAGCGCCACACCCGCCCCAGAGCTGCCATGATGGAGCCCCGATCCTCGCCTGTATCTTGCCAGCCCCGCACCAAGTCCCAGAACAACAATTGCCGCGGTGGGTCTGTCCGTCTGGCTACTTGGGTTAGCACGGCATCGGCAGGCTCTTCTTCTGGAGAGACCAAGTAAACCAGGGGGTAGCGGGCCCGGATCATCAAATCCAGCTCTGTCACCAGCCCTGCTTGCAGCTCCGCCGGGATCTCGACCAGGGCAGGATCCCTGCTGTCTGGATTTGTTTTTCTTGCGGCTTCTGTCATCGCCTCTGGAGTTTAGAAGATCTTTATCTTCATCTTCCTTTCACTTGTTCAGAAACCATTTGGAGCAGTCAATAGAGCAGCAAAACGCTCAAGGTTGAGTTTCAGGATGGGGCAGGGATCCCTTGCAGTTCGGCCAGCATGGTGCGGGCAGTCTGGGTGGGATCTGCAGCTTCCATCAAAGCACGCACCACGGCTACACGGGTGGCCCCAGCTCGACGCACTTCCGGTAGGTTGTGGGGATCGATGCCGCCGATGGCAAACCAGGGCAGGTAGGCTTTCTCGGCAGCCAGGCGCACGTACTCCAGGCCGGCAGGGGGTTTCTCCGCTTTGGTGGGGGTGGGGTAAACGGGGCCGACGCCGATGTAGTCCACGTCGCTGTTCAGGGCTTGGGCCAACTCCTCGGCATTGGTGGTGGACAGGCCAATGAGCCGCTGGGATCCCAGCAGTTGTCGGGCTTCAGCCACCGGCAGATCCGTCTGGCCCAGGTGTACCCCATCTGCCTGGCTGAGCAGAGCCAAATCCACGCGGTCGTTGACGATCATCAGCGCCTGGTAGCGGTTGCACAGTTGCCGCAACTGCTTGAGATCCCGAAGCATCTCGCCGTCGGGAAGGTTTTTGCGGCGATATTGCACCAGGGTCACCCCGCCCCGCAGGGATTTTTCTACCACCTCTAGCCAGTGGGGCACAGGGCTGGTCACCAAATAAAGATGGGCTGCCAGGAGACGCTGCCGCAGGGATCCGCCCAGCAGTTCACTTTCCAAGACGTAGAGCCGATAGCGCATGTCTTTGGCCAGCTTGGCCAGGCCAGGGGCCACCCAGTGGTGGGATTCGGCCAACTTGCCGTATTCTTCTAACACCCGCAGGGCTTCTTGCACACGGCTGCAATTGGCTTGCAAGAGATGGCGGAGATCCCGCCGTTGCTCCTCTTGCGGGTGGGAGATCTGGGTGCCCGGATCGGCGGAAGTATCGCGGGCCAAACGCAGGGGATCGCTGTGCCAGCGGGCCAGGGCTTGGCGCATGGCCTTGCATTCGGCAGAGAGCTCTCCCTCTTCCAGGCCGAAACGAAACCATTCTTCCAATACCCGTAGTCCTTCACGAGCTCGATCGAGGTTGGCATCCAGAATACGGGCGACGGCCTGGGGTTTCATGTTCCCTATACGTGGGAAGAGAGTTGCTTAATTTTTACCAAAAAAATGCGCCTAAAGCCCCGTCCTACCCTTAGCCGGAAGCAAGTCAGTAGGGTGGAGAGTAGTCAATTCACTGTAAATCGGAATGGTTTCCCTGAGGCTGTCCTTGGCCCTGAGGAGAAAGAGGGTGATGCCATAAGGCGTTAAGAAAGGCTTGCTGCGGCGTGTGTCCCCAGGCGAAGGCCCGTGGGCCGGCCCCTTCCGGCAAGTAGGCCCAAGCATAGCGCTCGCAGGCGGGAAAGTAGCGGATCTCCCACCAAGTTCCCCCTACAGGCACATCTTTCACTGCCCGCAAGAAAGGGCCGCGATGGCGGGCGAGGCGCTCTTCTATAAAGTAGGGGCCTTCCAGCTGAAGGGCTTCTACCGCTGCAATAAGCTCGGCTCGTTGTCGCTCATTTCGGATCATCTCCCGGGTTCCCCTCTTGGATTGGCTCTATTCTATGAGGAGATTTCTGGTGAGCTGGGGGATCCCTCTTGATTCAGCCCAGATTGCGCCTACGGCAAGCTGTGGAAACCCAATGGAATCCAACGAATCCACCGCAGGTGCTGTGTCTGAGCAATGGACACGGGGAAGATGAGGTGGGCAGTCGCCTTGCTGTTGCCCTAGTCCAACTGGGGATCCCGGTGCAAGCCTTGCCGATTGTGGGAGAAGGGACAGCCTACCAACGCCAAGGGATCCCCCTGCTGCCCATTGCCCAGGTGATGCCGTCGGGGGGGTTTATTTATCAGGATTGGCGGCAGTTGTGGCGGGATTTGCGGGCCGGTTTGCTGGGGCTGACGGGGCGGCAATTGGCGTTGGTTCGGCGGGCAGCAGCCCAGAGGAACCTGGTGCTGGCCGTGGGGGATATTGTGCCCTTGCTGATGGCATGGTGGAGCGGGATCCCCTACGCCTTTGTGGGCACGGCCAAGTCGGACTATTACTGGCGAGATGAACGGGGGCCCTACCGACGCCCCTGGATCCCTTTTGGGCAGCCGATTTCCGATTACCTGCCCTGGGAGCGCTGGCTGATGGCCCACCGACGCTGCCTGGGTTCTTTTTTGCGGGATGAGCTGACGGCTACAGCTTTGCAAAAACGGGGCCTAAGGGCCTTTTACCTGGGCAACCCGATGATGGATGGCCTAGAGCCACGCGGGACATTGCCTTTGGATCCCCACCGGCCGGCCTTGCTGCTCTTGCCCGGATCCCGTCCGCCGGAAGCCTATCGCAACTGGGCCCTGATGATGCAGGTGGTGGAGCGGCTCCCAACGGAGCTGCAAGTCTATGCTGCCCTCAGCCCCAACCTGGAACGAGACCCGCTTCAGGCTCGGATCCCATCTCAGCGCAGCGATGTACTTCTGGTTTGGGGGGACTTCGGCGCCTGTGCCCAACGAGCAACGGTGGTGCTGGCCATGGCGGGAACGGCCACCGAGCAATGTGTGGGCTTGGGAAAACCGGTGGTGACCCTGCCGGGAGAGGGACCGCAGTTTACCCCGCGCTTTGCTGAAGCGCAGACCCGTCTTTTGGGATCCGCCGTCCACCTGACCTCAGTGGAGCAGGCTCCCGCCGTGGTTGGCCGGATTCTGGAACGCCTGGCCGCCGATCCCAACTACGCGGCTGAGTTGCGGGCCCATGGACGCCGCCGCATGGGATCCCCAGGGGCCGCCCGGCGCATTGCCGCTCAACTTCGAGATTGGCTCAAGCCATCCGGCCCGGTTTTGGAACCGTTCGAGCCAGACACATTGTGAGCCAGACACATTGTGAAATATATTGTGAAATGGGGAGCAGGTCGTTAAAAGGCCCGACTTATTGCTGTTAAGTTTAGTTTTCCGTTTTTAAGTATTTGATGGCCTTGAACCTTCTTTTGGGGTTGGAGAGCAGTTGGTGGATCCCTTGCTATGGGTGGGCGGGAACAGCTTTGGCCATTCCCTGGGCAACGGGGTGGGTCAAGCGCAGTGGCCCGCGTCCGGCAGCTTACCTCAACATCCTTCTGACTTTTGCCGCCTTTGCTCATGGCCTTTGGCTGTTGCGGCAGGTTTGGGGTCGGGATCCCCAGATCTTGAACTACCTCTGGTTTCGGGTGGCCGATTTGGATTTGACTCTGTCTTTGGAGATCTCGCCTCTGACAATGGGGGCCGTCGTCTGGATCAGCGGTTTGAGCCTGCTGGCCCAGATCTATGCGCTGGGGTATTTGGATAAGGACTGGGGCCTGGGTCGCTTTGCCGCTCTAATGGGCTTTTTCGAGGGGGGAATGACAGGGATCGCCCTCAGCGACTCGCTGTTTTTCAGCTATGCCCTGCTGGAGATGCTCACCCTTTCCACCTATTTGCTGGTGGGCTTTTGGTACGCCCAGCCTCTGGTGGTGACGGCGGCGCGGGATGCGTTTTTAACCAAGCGGGTAGGGGATCTGCTGCTGCTGATGGGGGTGGTGGCAATTTCCAACTTTTCTGGGGCCTTGACCTTTTCCGGCCTGCGGGACTGGGCGGCTACGGCCAGCTTGGATCCCACCTGGGCAGCTTGGATGGGCTTGGCCTTGATGGCGGGGCCCTTGGGCAAATGCGCTCAATTTCCGCTGCACCTGTGGCTGGATGAGGCGATGGAAGCGCCCAACCCGGCTTCGATTTTGCGCAATTCGGCAGTGGTGGCCTGCGGGGCTTTTGTGCTGATTAAGCTGCAGCCGCTCTTGGCCCTGTCGCCGATTACGAATGGGGTCTTGGTGGTCATCGGCACGATCACAGCCCTGGGCGGATCCCTGGTGGCCTTGGCGCAAATTGACCTCAAGCGCACCTTTTCCTATTCCACCAGCGCCTACTTGGGGTTGGTGTTTATGGCAGTGGGAATGCAGCAGCCGGAGCTGGCCCTGGAGTTGCTGCTGATGCACGGCCTGGCTAAGGCGCTGCTGTTTATGGGGGTGGGATCCCTCATCTACACCACCGCTACCCAAAACCTGACGGAATTGGGAGGGTTGCGCAGCCGCATGCCGGCCACGGTGGCCGCTTTTGCCGTGGGATCCCTGGGGATGGTGGCCCTGCTGCCGCTGGGGTGCTTTTGGACGCTGGCCCGCCTGGCGCTGGTGTACGGCGTTTTGCAACCGGCCCTGGTGGGGGTGCTGCTGCTGGTGAATGGGCTGACGGCTCTCAACCTGGCGCGGGTGTTTGGCCTGGTCTTTTTGGGATCCCCTCAACCCAAAACCCGCCGGGCCCCTGAGGTGGGCTGGCTGATGGCTCTGCCCATGGGCATCCTGACGGTGCAAACCTTGCTCATGCCCTGGCTGTTGGGGCGCTGGGGGCTCTATCCCGACTGGAACCCGCAGCTGAGGTGGATGGCGGCTCTGCTGACGGCTGCTGGGCTGGTGGGGGCAGCCATTGGCGGCTGGCTGTACTGGGGGGACCAACGGAGGGTATATCTGCCCTGGCCGGAGTTGCAGGATCTGCTGGCCCACGACTTTTACACGGGGCACCTCTACCAAGCCCTGGTGGTGCAACCGGTCAGCGCCCTCTCCCGCGGATTGGAGTGGCTGGATCGCAACGGAGTGGACGGCTTGGTGAACGGGGTGAGCCTGGCCTTTTTCTTCAGCGGCGAAGCCCTCAAGTACACCCTGTCGGGGCGGATGCAACTCTATGTGCTGGTGATTGTCATCGGGATGGTGTTGGTTACAGCTTGGCTACTGCGTTCGCCCCATTTGGGGTTGGCCTATTGATGGGAGAGAGCCATGTTGAGCCTTTTGATTGGGATCCCGTTGTTGGGGAGCATCTTGATTGGGTTGATTCCCGAGCAGGCGGGGAAGGGCTTGCACCGGGCTTTGGCCTTGGGGTTTGGGTGGGTTTTGTTTGGCCTGAGCGCGGGGCTGTTGCTGATCTTTGACCCGCATCTGGGATCCCTGCAATTGGCGGAAAGGATGGCCTGGATCCCCCAGTTGGGCTTGGTTTATGAGGTGGGAGTGGATGGGATCTCTCTGCCTTTGGTGGTGATGACCGGGCTACTGGTGTTGATGGCTATTTGGGCCAGCGGCCAGGTGGAGCGGCCCCGCCTCTACTACAGCTTGGTGCTCATGCTGGCGGCAGCGGTGGCCGGAGCTTTTTTGGCTCAGAATTTGCTGCTGTTTTTCCTGTTCTACGAAGTCGAGCTGATCCCCCTGTATTTGCTCATCGCCATCTGGGGAGGGCCGCGCCGCACCTATGCCGCCACCAAGTTTTTGGTTTACACCGCTCTGTCGGGGATCCTCCTCTTGATTGGCTTTTTCGGCCTCAGTTGGCTGAGCGATGCCCACAGCTTTACCTACACCGTCCTGCAGGCCCACCCTTTACCTCGGCTGTCGCAGATCCTTTTGCTCATTCCCATTCTGCTGGGTCTGGCCATCAAGATCCCCTTGGTGCCCTTCCACACCTGGTTGCCGGATGCCCATGTGGAGGCTTCCACCCCCATTTCCGTGTTGCTGGCGGGTTTGCTTTTGAAGTTGGGCACCTACGGCCTGGTGCGCTTTGGCCTGCAGCTCTTGCCGGATGCCTGGGATCAAGCCGGGCCTTGGCTGGCCGGTTGGGCGGTGGTTAACGTGCTCTATGGATCCCTGAACGCCTTGGTGCAGCAGGATATGAAAAAGCTGGTGGCCTACAGCTCCATTGCCCACATGGGCTACATCCTCTTGGCTGTAGCAGCAGCCACTCCCCTCTCCCTGGTGGGATCCATCTTTCAGATGGTCAGCCATGGCCTCATCTCCTCGCTGCTGTTTCTTCTGGTGGGAGCCGTCTATGCCAACACCGGCACACGGGATCTCAAGCTGCTGCGGGGATTGCTCAACCCGGAGCGGGGCTTACCGCTTATTGGTAGCTTGATGGTGCTAGGGGTGATGGCCAGTGGCGGCACACCGGGCATGGTGGGCTTTATAGCTGAGTTCACCCTCTTTCGGGGCAGCTTTGCCGTCTTTCCCCTGCAAACGCTCCTGTGCATGGTGGGGACGGGATTGACGGCGGCCTATTTTCTGCTGATGGTGAACCGTGTCTTTTTTGGGCGCCTCTCGCAAGTGGCCATAGCCATGCAACGCCACGCCACTGAAGAGCGCCTGCCTGCTGTTGTTTTGGCAACGCTGGTGGTGTTACTGGGCCTGCAGCCTAGCTGGGCAACCCGCTGGGTGGAGTCCACCACCTTGGCCTTGGCCAAGGCTAACCTAGCTGGTGTTGCAGGACTGGTCACTGCCTTTCAGTTTGGGTTGTCTTCCTTTTGATGATTTGATGAGATCGACGGAGTTTCTTTTGCTCCCATGACTGCCACTCTTGCTCCTGCTCCTTCCTGCTTCTTTCTGGCCGGCTTATCTCCTCTGGAGCAACTGCAACTGGCTCCTATTGTCCAGCGCCTAGAGGCAGGGGGAGCCCTTGTGCCGGATGCCCCTGCCAATCGCCTAGAGGTCATTGGCATCCTGCATAGCTACGGCGAGGTGCTGGATGCCTATTCGCGCAATTTGATCTTTATTGCCGACCACCAATTTTTGGAGCTTTTTCCGGCGTTCAAGTATTTCAACGGCGAGATTACCCTGGGCAAATGGCTGCGCTACCTGTGGCATGACCGCATCAACTACGAGTTTGCCGAATACTGCATGAAGGCCATGCTCTGGCATGGGGGAGGGGGGCTAGACCGCTACCTGGATACCCCTGAATTTGTCGAGCGGGCCAAGAGAGCCATCCGGGCCAAAATCCGCTTCAATCCCTTCTTGCAGGGCTTGGGGATCTTGTTTCCCGACTTTGCTCTGGAACAGGTGCGCATGCTGGCTATGTACAGCGGCTTGGGCCAGTTTTGGCGGGTGATGAGCGATATTTTCCTGTCTCTGTCCAAGCGCTCCGAGACAGAACCCCACCTCACCATCCCCGAGGTAGTGGCCCACATTCAGCAAGGGCTGGTGGCCGCCGCCGACAAACCCATCGCCTATGCTCCCTGCATCTGGGGCCGGCGCTATGAGATCATTCCTCTCTCAGCAGGCCTGACCTTCCTGCCGGATACGGCCATCCCTTATGTGGAGGCGGTGTTTTTCCGCTCTTTTCCCTTTATGGGCACGGTTTCCTACAACGCCCAGGCCCACCAGATCCCGGCTGAGCAGGCTGACTTTGCCTACGGCGCCCTCTACGCCGATCCGCTGCCGGTAGGCAGCGCTGGGATCCCGCCTACCCTGTTGATGCAGGATATGATGCGCCACCTGCCCCCCTACTTGCGAGAGCACTACCGCCGCCAGCCTCGCGGGGATGATGACCTGCGGGTGAAAATCTGCCTTAGCTTCCAAAAGGCCATGTTCTGTGTTACCACTGCCGCCCTGCGGGCTCTTGCCCCCTTCCCTCTGGAAACTCAGGATCCCCAGCAGCAGTTGGCCAACCGCAAGTTTCTGGCTCCTTGGCTGCAGCGCCTGCTGGGATCCCGTCTGTTAAAGGTGCAGGAAGAAAGGGTTGAGGCCTAGCTGAGCTGGGAACTGCTACTTTTGGTTACTGGAAGGGGGATCCCCTTTTCGGATACAATATCTGCGCCCAGTTGAGCAATGGGGTGGCGTAGCCAAGTGGTAAGGCAGAGGTCTGCAAAACCTCTATGCGCCAGTTCGAATCTGGCCGCCACCTTTTAAACCTTACTTGCATCCCAAGCAGGGCAAGCATGAAAGACAAGCTGATATTGATGATCCCCGGCCCCACTCCCGTTCCCGAGAGTGCGCTGCTGGCGATGGCACGAGGGCCCATCGAGCACCGCAGCAAAGAGTTCACCGCCATTTTGGAAGAGGTCACCGATGGGTTGCGCTGGCTGCACCAAACCACCTCCGATGTGTTTGTCTTTTCCGCCAGTGGCACTGGTGCCATGGAAGCCGGGATCCTCAACACCCTCAGCCCTGGGGATCGGGTTTTGGTGGGGGTGAACGGCAAGTTTGGGGAGCGCTGGGCGGAAATGTCCGAGCAGTTTGGCCTTCAGTGTGAGCGGGTGGAAACCCCCTGGGGGATCCCTTACCCCGTCGAGATCTTCCAAGAAAAGCTGGCTGCCGACCGGGAAAAAACCATCAAAGCCGTCATCCTCACCCACTCGGAGACTTCCAGCGGCGTAGCCAACGATGTCCAAGCCATTGCTGCTGCTGCCCGCGAGCACGGGGAAGCCCTCGTCCTGGTGGATGGGGTCACCAGCGTGGGGGCAATGCCGGTGTTAATGGACGAATGGGGCTTGGATGTGGTGGCCTCGGGATCCCAGAAGGGCTATATGATCCCACCAGGGCTGGGATTTGTGGCCGTCAGCCCGCGGGCCATGGCCGCTACGGAGCGCTCTAGGTTTCCCAAGTACTACTGGAGCTTTAAGCTGGCGCAAAAGGCCCTGCGCCAAGGCACCACTCCCTTTACACCGGCGGTGAACCTGTTTTACGCCCTGCAGGTTACCCTGCGCATGATGCGCGCAGAAGGGTTGGAAGCCATCTACCGGCGTCATGCCAAGCTGGCCCAGGCCACCCGTGCTGGCGTCAAGGCTCTGGGGCTAAAGCTCTTGGTTGATCCAGAGTCAGCGGCCAGTCCTTCGGTAACAGCTGTACTCGCTCCCGAAGGGATCAACGCTGACACCATCCGCAGCACCTTGAAGAAACACTTCGACATCGCCCTTGCCGCTGGACAAGACCACCTCAAGGGCAAAATCTTCCGCATTGGCCATTTGGGCTTTGTGAGTGACCGCGATGTGCTGATGACCTTGGCTGCTCTGGAGTCAGCTTTACACACCGTGGGCTACAGCGACTTCACCCCAGGGGCGGGAACTCGCGCCGCCGAGGAAGTATTGGCCCACGGCTTCTGAGCCCCCAGCTCAGTAGTCTTTGACCCATAGCACTGACCCCTACCCCTGGCTACAATGAGGGGACATGCTTAATAAAACTTCAGAACCCAAGGGTGGCTATGGCTGTCAGCTTGGAACGGGATCCCTGCGTGGTGCCTTCTGCTGGGGAGTTGCGGCAGGTGCTACAGGGGGTTGGCCCTCGTTCTTGTCCCTTGCAGTACAACTTTCACCTACACACTCGTTGTTCGGATGGGCAGATGGATCCCTTGGATCTGGCGGAGCAGGCGCGCCGGCACGGCCTCAAGGGCCTAGCCATCACCGATCACCACACCCTGAAGGGCTACGAGCGAGCCCGTGCCCACCTGGATCGTCCCGACGACCCCATCCTGTGGCCGGGGATCGAGATCACAGCCAACCTGTTGGGCTGTGAAGTGCATATTCTGGGCTACGGCTTCGATCCCACCGATGGTGTCCTGGATCCCTTTGCCCAAGGGGAGCAGGTTCCCGGCTGGCCTGCCGCCGACGCGATCCAGGCCATTCAAGCGGCAGGAGGCTTGGCGGTGTTGGCCCATCCCTTTCGCTATTGCCTGCCTGCAGAGGAAATTGTCCCAGCAGCAGCGGAGTTGGGAATAGATGGCCTTGAGGTCTACTACGCCTACAAAAACCCGGAGATTTGGATCCCTAGCCCAGAAGTGACGGAGAAAGCGGAAGAGTTGGCCGAGGCCTACGGACTTTTGAAAACCTGCGGCACCGACTCTCACGGCCCCAGTATCCTGAGGCGGATTTGAGCCAGGCTACCCAGAACAAGCTGCTACGGGCGTGGATAGAGCAGCTGACCAAGCCGGCGCAACTGCTCTGCAGTGCCCATACACAGCAGCAGATCCCCCGGCTGCAACAGGGTTTCTCCGCTGGGGCCACCAATCAACTGGCCATCCGCCCGTCGAATCGCCACCACCAAAGCTCCGGATCGGTTGCGCAAATCGGCTTTCCGTAGGGTTTGCCCGACATAAGGACATTCTTGGGCTGCCAGCTCGTACTCCTCTAGGTAAAAAGTGCGATCCCGACCGACAAGGATGCCATCCACAAAGTCCACAACCCGGGGGCGTAAGGCAGCCGCCGCCATGCGTTTTCCGCCCGTGATGTAGGGAGAAATGGCATGGGCAACGCCCGCCCGCTGCAGTTTTTGCAAAGCCTCCTCCGTATTGGCGCGGGCAATGGTGCGAATGCGGGGGTTCAAGGTGCGGGCCGACAAGACCACGTAGAGGTTCTCGGCATCGGAAGACAGGGCGGCAATCAGCCCCTCCGCCTGTTGCACCCGCGCTTCGAGCAAAGTGGCATCTAGAGTACTATCCCCCTGGAGAGCCACATATCCCAGCTCTTGAGCCACCTGAATCGCCTCAGCAGACTGATCGATCACCAAAAATGGCACCCCTTCTGCTCGAAACTCTTGGGCCACCTGCCGGCCAATGCGCCCGAAACCGCAAATGATGTAGTGGTTGTTCAGCGCTTCCATCTGTTTCTTCCATTTCCGTTGCCGGATCCCTTCCTGAAAATGTCCCTGGATGAGGGCCTCTGTAAAGCGATTCACCATGAAGCCGATGCTCAAGACCCCCATCAGGATCAAGGCCACCGTAAATAAACGCCCCCGCTCCCCCAGCGGCTCCACCTCCATAAAGCCAACAGTGGTCAGGGTGATGATGGTCATGTAAAAAGCTTCCACCCACGGCCACTGCTCCACCCCGTGGTACCAGAGGGTGCCGATCAGCACCACACACACCAATGCCCCCACACCCAAGCCGAGGTCTCGCCGGATCCCGGGATCCTTTTTGGCAGCCTGGAAGAGGGGACGAGCAGAAGCCATAGAGCCCAGCCAGATCTAGCCCAGGAAAAGGAAGCAAGAACTAGAATGGGGAAGAACCCGTTGTTGTTCGGTAACAAGCGGAGTGCCGATGCCTGAATACATCAAGGTGGAATATCGGATCGACAAAAACGGACAGGTTACCGAGACCGTACTGAATGGTTCTGGCTCCAGTTGTACCCTAGCTACCGCCGGCTTGGAATCGGCGCTCGGAGCCGTGCAGAAACGGGAGCTCTTGCCGGAGTTTCACCAACTGACTGAAATCGAGAGGGAGTCAGAAGTCTCTTTGAAGCAAACCCGCTGACTCCATATCCATTTGCCTAGGGTTCTCACCATCTTCTCACTTTTTCTTTTTGCTCCCCTTTCCGGCCGTATTGCCGGCCCGTGCCGCTCCAACCGCAGCCTGAAACAGCCAAACAGCCAATGGAGCAGCGACAACCAAGATGATACTGGTGGTGCCGACGCCAAAATCCGGCTCGCCAGAAGCCAACTCGAAAATTGAGCCAACAGCAGCAATGGCGCTGAGGCAGGAAACGGCCAAGAGCAGGTAACCTTTAACGCTGGTGGTCATAGAGAACCCGTTTGTGGACTAAACTTGTGCGGCTCGAAGACAAGCCGGTTAGATGCGTATTCATTCGCTAAAAAGCCCTCCCACTCCTGAGAGGGCTAACTTTTATGCTAAAGGCAGGGATCCCTATCCAGCAAGGCAAAACCAAAAGTGGGATCCCTAGCAGATAGGGTGCGGATTTAGCCGTTCACGATGATCTTGCCGACCATTCCGGCCCCACGGTGGGGCGTGCAGTAGTAGGTGTACTCACCTGGAGGAACATCAACAAAAGCTGACTCCACCACCTGCTTGGGAGCTGTAAGCAGCGCCTTGTGGGAGAGTTTGGCCGCCAAAGCCGCATCTCCACCGGGCACCTTGTCAAAGACGACGTTGTGGGGATAGACCTTGTTGTTCACCCACTGAACGGTATCCCCTTGGTTGATGGTGAGAGAAGGCGGATCGTAGACCAACTGGGCCTTGTCAGATCCCATTTTGACAATGTAGGTCTCGGCAGCAGCAGGGTTGGACAAGAACGCCACAGCCAACCCCCCAACCACAAGGCTGAGCAGGATGAGCTGCAAACGCTTCACCAGGTTAAAAACTAGAGACATGGATTCCTCTCAAAACGCAACAGCAGTTATCCCAGACTTTGCGGCTCCGTTGTTCCCTTCCAGGTAGTGAAGAGAACCCAGCCAGGCAGAGGGACAGCAGGGACAGTTGGATTCCCAATGTTCATTATAAGGGGGCTCATCCCAAAATAGAGCATGCCCACCTATGGAGCGGTAGCATCCGTTCTTTAACAGAAGGCCACAGCAGACCGAACCCGTCAAACAACAGAACTCTCTCGCGGGTCTATGGCAACACTTCTGCTGGGCAACCCGATGCGGCTGGATCCCCGGCCAGTTGGGGCAGGATGTTTTGGCGGTTGGTGAGCGTGCGCAGGTGACCGAGAGCCAGTTTTCCGGGTCGTCCTCATCTCTACCCAAAAGTGCTTCGCAAAGTTTCGCAAAGTAGAGATTCTTTTTCCGTGGGATCCCTTAAAGTCCAAGAGTGTCTTGCCTAACAAATCCGTAGGGTTGTCGATGCACAAGAAGGGCAAATCATCCTAATCTCAAAGAGCAGGTTCTTGGATGCTGCTGGTCGGTATTCCTTTGAGATTCCTCAATAACATCACCTGAAAGTCAGTTGGTTGTTCAGCCCTCACCAAAATAGGGAGTCTGTTAAGATGAGCGTACAGCGTTCACCCGTAGTTGGTCCAAGCAAGAGTCGGCTTGCAACAAGTTTAGAATCGACGGATCAGCGGCTTAACATTCAAATCTTGGCCCGGTGTATTGGCACTGCCTTGAACCTGGGCGCTCCTCTCAGGGTTGAAGTGCACTACACCTCACAAGCTCGGTAGCAAGGTTTTCTTGGCAGGCCGCTCTAGGGGCACAGCTGCTACTATGGTTTGTGCTTGCCTGGGGCTAGAGTGATTTTTGGGCTTCTTATTTCGTTGTATGTCCGTATAGTCACTGCTGGCTGGAACAGCACACCTGAGGTCTCTCTAGAAGAGAGGAGCTGGGCATAAGCCGACGATTTTAGTCTGGCTGGATTGAGACAACTCTATTCACTACATCATCACGATAGTCATTTCAAGTTAGATTAAGACACTTTACTAATTGCTACGCAGTGCCGTCCAAACGCTCTGCGCCGCTTCCGCAACCACCCCCAACCCCTCTCCCATAGGGAGAGAGGAGCTAGGAAGCAACACAACGGAAAAGTCTCCTTCCTGCTTAAAGTGTGCTTAAAGTGATTGCTTAAAGTGATTGTATTTAGCAATGCGCAATGCAGCTTCTGTGGGGCAGGGATCCCGTTCGTCCAAAGCCTTAGGGCTGAAAAACCTGCAGGTCATATTAAACTGCGTGCGGAGTCTACAGAGCTAGTTCTGAACAATCCCCTGGATGATGGCTTCCGTAAGGCGGTCTAATCCTCCCAGGTCAGCTCTCTCGTTTTGGGAAAAGGGGTGAGGACAGTCGCCCAGCAGGCCGGAGAGCAGGGGAACTCAAACTGGTCAGAGCAGCCACAAGCACTTGGCCCAGAAAACCTTCTGCCAAGGGGGCACGGCGCTCTCAGTTGGCTTAACATTATTTCATGACTGGGCTTGGCCTTCACCTTGTCGAGGGCAGCTGGCCCGCCCAGGGTTCGGCTCAACTTCCTTCCCATTGCAGGCAAAACGACCATGGTAGGCATCTTCAGGCGCTTGTTCGGCTCGCGCGGCAAAGCTGCGGCCACGTCCTCACCGGAAACTGTTGCTAAGCCAACCCCAAAGAAAGCGAAAAACGACAATACTTTTTTTCTCGACCCAGATGAAGCCAAAACCCTTGGCAACATCGAGTATATGCGCACCCCCAGGATCGTGAAGCACACCTTCCAGGATTTCGGCAGCAAGGAGAAGGTGGAGGTGGTGGAGCAGGTCTCTTCCCTCAGCAAAGTTAAGTTGTCCACAGAGCAAGCCAAAACTCCTGAAACTGCTGCTGAGCAGGGATCCTCCGCTTCAAGCAGCAGCGGAGCAAGCCCACGCCGTCAGGGGGGATCGGACATGGATACCTTCCGCAATATGGCCCGCAGCCTAAAACGCAAATAAGCCAAACTCAGGTTGATCCCTGTCAGAGCCAACCAGAGGCTGGATCCCAGCTTTCCTCTTCGCAGCAGCGACAGGCGTGATACAACTGCTATCGAACCGGCTAATCTGCGACTGAACTGAGGAGGAGCAATGGCGATTAAGCGAGGCACCTTGGTGCGGGCTATCCGCGAGAAACTGGAGGGTAGCTTAGAAGCGCAGGCAAGCGATCCTTTTATTCCCAACTACGTTTTCGAGACCCCCGGAGAAGTCGTGGATATCAAAGGTGACTACCTGCAGATTAAGTTTGGGGCTGTTCCCACCCCTACGGTTTGGCTGCGGGCGGATCAGGTTCAGGAGATGGCGGGTTGAGTAGAAGCACGGAATGTTCCCCATCTGCATACCCCGTGATGGGGTGAAGGGGGATCCATGGCACTCCTGGCTGCTCCCAACCGTGAACAAATCCTGCAGCGTAGGCAGCTTTTGCGTCGGCAACGGCGCAGCCGATTTTGGCAGGGATCCTGGCGCCTGACCGGTTCGATGACCCTCTTGGCGCTGCTGGTGCTGGGCCTACGGCAGCCCCACTGGCAAATTCGTCAGCCAGAACAGATTCAGGTAAAGGGTGCCCACTGGGTCGATCCCGCCTGGATACGGGCACAATTGCCCCTGCAGTATCCCCTCAACATTTGGCAGGTGCAACCGGCTGTTTTGGAAAGGGCTTTGCTGGGATCCCCGACCCGCCCCTCTCCCATCGAAAGCGTCCAGGTGCAGCGGCGGCTGCTGCCGGTGGGGGTAATCGTCCAGGTGCGGGAACGGCAACCTGTGGCGCGCGCGCGATGGGGCGACCAGATGGGCTGGGTGGATGTCCAGGGCAACTGGCTGTCTCCCGATCCCTACCGTTCCCCCAAGTCTTGGCCTGAGCTGGAGCTGCTGGGCTGGGAGAACCACACCCCAGAGCAATGGGCGCTGTTGCTCAGGGCTTTACAGCAGTCTGAAATTCAGATCAGGGCAGTGGATTGGCAATCTGGAGCGGGAATTACCCTGCATACTGAGCTGGGCAACGTCTACCTGGGGCCGATTTCCGACCGCTTGCCCTTGCAAATTCAGACCCTCAACCAAATGCGGGATCTGCGCCGCTACTGCGAGTGTACGCCCGACGACATCGTCCACATTGACCTCACCAGCCCCAGTGTGCCCACCTTGCAACTTACCCCCACGGCCACCCAGGAGCGCTGGAAAGACCTGCGAATGCCCTAGCTTTGCCATGAACCCGGTGCCGGCGGTGGAGGTGAACCAATTGTGGACAGCTTATCCCGGTCATCCGCCGGTGCTGCAAGGGCTGGATCTACGGGTCGAGGTTGGGCAACATCTGGGGGTGATCGGCCCCAATGGCGCGGGTAAAACTACCCTGTTCCTCACCCTCTGCGGCCTGTTGCCCCCCTGCTCTGGCCAGGTGAGTTTGTTTGGCCAGCCGCTGCGGCCCGGCCAGTTTCGCCCTGAGGTGGGGTTGGTGTTTCAAGATCCCAACGACCAACTGTTTGCCCCATCGGTGGCCGAAGATGTGGCCTTCGGACTGCGCAATTTGGCCCGTCCTGAGGGGGAGATTGCGGCTGCCGTTCAGGCCGCCCTGCAGATGACCGGCACCCTCCATTTGGCCGATCGTCCCCCCCATCACCTCTCCGGTGGGGAAAAGCGCATGGTCGCCATTGCCGGGATCCTGGCGATGCAGCCCCAGTTGGTGCTCTACGATGAGCCGACAGCCAACCTCGATTTGCGAGCCCGGCGCCGGTTGATAGTTTTTTTGCAACAGGCCGCCCACACTTTTCTGCTGGCTTCCCACGATCTGGAGCTGATCCTGGAGGTGTGCGATCAGGTCATCCTGTTGGATCAAGGGCGGATCTGGGCCCAGGGATCCCCAGCCCACCTGATGGGCCAAGCCGACCTCATGGAAGCCCACGGCCTGGAAGTGCCCCCCTCACTGCGCCGATGATCCAGGAGTCGATGAGCGGTGAAAGTTGAAAAGATGTCAAGAATTATTTTTGAATTGATAACAATTTTGCCTCTCTTAATAAAAAGCTATCGTGCTAATTAAAAATATTGATTTTCGTCCAGGATTAAATAGGGATATCATTTTGTTAAGTCGGGGATCCCTTCTCTGAGCTGTCCTAGTCAATTTTGTATGATCGATTTTGTACAAGAAAGATGTGGACTTAGCTCAGAGCTGGCAGCTTTGCCCGCCTGAGTGACAGTTGCGCTTAACCCTGATGGCTCCTACAACCTGTTCTGACTTCAGTCGGAGGTCTGTGGCTCAGAGCCTTCTCCCCTCAGAGGGGGGTCTCTGGTGGCTGGGGTAGGTGTCGCCGGGAAAAGCTGTCAATCGAGATTTGGGCAGAGGATCTCTCTGATGAAATCGAAAGGAGATTGCATGAGCGAACCCAATAAGCGAGATCAATTTGCCTTGTTGCTGGGTTCGACAACGTTCAGGAACTGAGTGTTCAGAAGTGGAGAGTTGATATGCCTATTGCAGTTGGAATGATCGAAACCCGCGGGTTCCCGGCAGTGGTAGAAGCTGCCGACGCCATGGTCAAGGCGGCCCGCGTTACCCTGGTGGGTTACGAGAAAATCGGCAGCGGTCGGGTCACCGTGATCGTGCGGGGGGATGTCTCGGAGGTGCAAGCCTCGGTGGCTGCCGGTTTGGAGTCTGCCAAGCGGGTGAGCGGGGGTGAGATTCTCTCCCACCACATCATTGCCCGTCCCCACGAGAACCTGGAGTTTGTGTTGCCCATCCGCTATACCGAGGCGGTAGAGCAGTTCCGCACCTAGTCCCCACTTCAGTAAAGTTCGCACCCCAGAAAGTTCGCACCCCACTTTCACTTTCAGCGTAAGGAGTACCTATGGCTATTGCAGTTGGAATGATCGAAACCCTGGGCTTCCCGGCAGTGGTAGAAGCTGCCGACGCCATGGTCAAGGCAGCCCGCGTTACCCTGGTGGGTTACGAGAAAATCAGCAGCGGTCGGGTCACCGTGATCGTGCGGGGGGATGTCTCGGAGGTGCAAGCCTCGGTGGCTGCCGGCATTGACTCGGTGAAGCGGGTGAACGGCGGCCAGTTGTTGTCTTGGCACATTATCGCCCGTCCCCACGAGAACCTGGAGTACGTGTTGCCCATTCGCTACACCGAGGATGTGGCTCAGTTCCGCGAAGGGGTCAATGCCATCCGTCCCTTCACCCGTCCCTGATGCGTATTGCCATTGTGCGGGGCACCGTCACCAGCACTCAAAAGGATCCCAGCTTGACGGGCGTGAAGTTTTTGTTGGTGCAGTACGTCGATCTCGAGGGCCAGCCGCAACCCGATTACGCTGTGGCTGCCGATCCGGTGGGGGCCGGCATTGACGAGTGGGTGCTGGTTAGCCAAGGCAGTGCCGCTCGCCAGCCGCAAGGAAACCAGACTCGCCCGCTGGATGCAGTGGTGATGGCGATTATCGATACGGTCAGCGTTGGCGGTCGCTCTCTCTACAACAAGCGCGATCAACGCTAGCTGGGATCCCTTCCCTTCTCATCTCTCTTGCTGCCCTTGTCCGCCCTACTGCGTTCTAGAGGCTCACGGTTATGCCTGCTCACACCTATGCTGCACCGCCAACGCCCTGGTCTCGCCGACTGGCGGAGCCCAAGATCGATCCCACAGCCTACGTGCATTCTTTCTCCAACCTCATTGGGGATGTGCGGGTGGAAGCGGAGGTGCTGATCGCCCCGGGAACTTCCATTCGCGCTGACGAGGGATCCCCCTTCCACATTGGCGCCAGATCCAACATTCAGGATGGGGTGGTCATCCACGGCCTGGAGCAGGGGCGGGTGATAGGAGAAGACGGCCAACCCTACTCCGTTTGGATTGGCAGAAACACTTCCATTGCCCACATGGCTCTGATCCACGGGCCGGCCTACGTGGGCAACGACTGCTTTATTGGCTTCCGCTCGACGGTGTTCAACGCGCGAGTGGGGGATGGCTGCATCATCATGTTGCATTGCCTAATCCAGGATGTGGAGATCCCCCCAGGCAAGTATGTGCCTTCTGGATCCATCATCACCACCCAGGCGGAGGCCGACCGGCTGCCCGACGTCCAGGATAGCGATGCCAAGTTTGCCCAACACGTGATCGGCATCAACCAAGCCCTGCGAGAGGGCTACCAGTGCAGCGAAAACCTTGTCTGTATTGCCCCCATCCGCAACGAACTGCAGCGCACCTCTCACTCAACGGCTACGGAGACGGCACCCATGACTCATTCTTCCCATCGCGGCAATGGCCGGAACGGCGGCGGATCCCCTCTCAAGCCGGAGGTGGTGGAGCAAATTCGCGCCCTGCTGGCCCAAGGCTATCGCGTGGGGCTGGAATATGCCGATGCTCGCCGCTTCAAAACCTCTTCCTGGCAAAGCGAAAGCCCAATCACCAGCACCCACGAGGCGGAGGTGGTGCAGTCATTGGGGGCCATCCTGGCAGAACACCAAGGGGAATATGTGCGCCTGCTGGGGATCGATCCCAAGGCCAAACGGCGGGTGCTGGAGCAGATCATCCAAACCCCCGATGGGCCGGCGCTGGTTTCTGGGATGCCCAGCCGCGTCTCGGCAGCCGCTGCCCCGAGTTCTGGCACATCCGGCCCTCAGTCTGGCTCAGGGCTAGAGGAAGAAATCCGAACGCTGTTGGCGCAGGGGTATCGCGTTGGCCTGGAGGTGGCTGATGCCCGCCGCTACCGCACCTCTTCTTGGCAGACCTTGAGCAATTTGAGCGGTCAGCCGCAGGAGATCCTGGCCGCTGTTCAGGCTGCCCTAGCAGAGCACCAGGGAGAATATGTGCGCCTGTTGGGGATCGATCCCAAAGGCAAACGGCGGGTGCTGGAGAAGGTCATTCAAACCCCGCAAGGCCAGGTGAGCAGCAGTCCTGCAGGAACCGGCGTGGTGGCAGATACGGCTCCTGCGGCAGGGGGCAGTGCCGGCCTGGATCTGGAGGTGCAGGAGGAGGTGCATCGGCTGCTGGCTCAGGGCTATCGCATCGGCTACGAATATGCCGACGAGCGCCGCTTCAAAACCTCTTCCTGGCAGAGTGGGCCGGCCATTCGCGCCACCCGCGGGCCAGAGGTGTTGGCTAAGCTGACGGCTGCCCTGGCGGAGCACCAGGGAGAATATGTGCGCCTGCTGGGGATCGATCCCAAAGGCAAACGGCGGGTCTATGAGCGCATCATCCAAACCCCTAGCGGAAAATCTGCTGCTGCTGCCGCGGCTCCTGCTTCTGCCCCCAAGGGATCCCCTTCTGGCACCCGCCTCAATGCCGAGGTGGTGGCTCAGGTGCAGCAGTTGCTCAGCCAAGGCTACCGCATCGGCACCGAACATGCGGACAAGCGCCGTTTTCGCACCTCTTCTTGGCAAAGCTGTAGCCCCATCGAGGCCACCCAAGTGCCCCAAGTGGTGGCAGCTCTGGAAGCCTGTCTGGAGGAACATCGCGGCGAATACGTCCGCCTGCTGGGTATTGACCCAAAAGCCAAACGGCGAGTGCTGGAGCAGATCATCCAAACCCCTTGAGGGATCCCAGCTTTTTTTGACCTCTGTTGGTTCAAGTCCAACCCCCCAGCGATGAGGAGTACCCTGTTGGCCTCTACTTTGCCCAACTCCATGACGCTCCGCACCTTGCTCGGCCAAAACGGCGAAACTCGCTATTTTGTCAGTGGTGAGGTGCAGGTGGAAGCTGGGGTGGGGATTGGGGCAGGGGTGCTGCTGCGGGCTAACCCCGGCTGTCGGATCTACATCGAGCGCGGCGCGTGTATCGGCATGGGATCCGTTCTGCACGCCTGTGGGGGATCCCTCATCGTGGAGGCGGGAGCAACCTTGGGAATGGGGGTGCTGGTGATCGGGCAGGGCACCATCGGCAAAAACGCCTGCATCGGCTCAGAAACCACAGTGCTGAATTGTTCGGTGCTCAGCCAAGCAGTCATTCCCCCCGGCTCGCTGCTCGGGGATCCCACCTATGGTTTCGATCTCCAGGAGGCGGGCGGCAGCAAGCCCATCCCGGCAGAGCCCTCGCCGGCGGCAGTGGAAATGGCTCCAGAGATGTCGCCTGAGCCGTCTCCCCCACCCAGTTCTCCGGTGGCCAATGTTGAAAAGCAAACCCGCCGTTGGCACCAAGAAAAATCCGACTCCCCAGAGACCAAAACCCATAAGCTCAATGGGATCCCTGGCCATTGGGAATTGGATCGCCTCTTGAGCAAGATTTATCCCTATCGACAGGTGCTCTCCTCTGGGGATAGCCGGCTCTAATGGCTAAACTGGCGTGAGTAGTTAGGATGCCGATGTCAACCTCCCTGGGCCTGATTCAGACGCGCAGCTTTCCGGTCATCGTGCGCATTGCCGACGCTATGACCAAGTCGGCAGGCGTGACGCTGATCGGCTTTGAGAAAACCTCGGGGGGCTACTGCACAGCCATTGTGCGGGGGGGAATTGCCGATGTGCGCATTGCCATTGAGGAGGGCATTGAGCTGGCCCGCCAGTTTGACCAAGAGGAGATCTCCAGTTTGGTGATCCCGCGCCCCCTGCCCAACTTGGAAGTGGTACTGCCGATCAGCAGCAAGCTGTCTCAACTGGCACAAAACCGCGGCTACAGCCGCCTCAGTAACTTGGCCGTGGGCCTGCTGGAAACTCGCGGCTTCCCGGCAATGGTGGGAGCTGCCGATGTCATGCTCAAAACCGCGGATGTCCAACTGGCGGCCTACGAGACCATTGGGGATGGCCTATGTACGGCCATTATCCGCGGTACAGTGGCCAACGTGGCCATTGCCATCGATGCCGGCATGTACGAAGCAGAGCGCATTGGGGAATTGCACGCGGTGGCAGTGATCCCCCGCCCTCTGGACGAACTGGAGCAAGCGCTGCCCGTGGCCAGTTGTTTTGTTGCTCAACCGGTTACCCTGCCGGTAACCCTTCCTCAAGTTCAGGAACAGGAGGTGCAGCGCAGCGATACAGCCGTAGAGCGGATCCCTGTTTATCTGGAGCCGCCTGAAACTCCCTAGCCCCCTGAGAAACCCATCTGTTGCCCAAGAAAGCCGAGCAGGGCAGAACGGAAAAATGCTAGGCTACTGAAAGACCTGGGTCCGTGCAGCTCCGACGCCCAAACCGTGTCAGGATCGGAAGATAGCAGCACCACGGGATGCTCAGAGCAGGCGCGTCAACCCGGGTCGCCCTTTGCTACCCCACTTTCCTCTCTGCTGGGTTCTCTCCTCCTTGCCCTAGCAGCGCATTACACTATGTCCGAAACAGACAATCCCCTCGCCAACTGGGCTCAGAAAGCCTTTTACTTCGGCATGGGTTTGGCGGCTGTGGCGGCGGATAATGCTGCCAAGGTGGCCAGCAAAGCGGGTATCCGTCTGATGGAGTTGCGCAAGCAGGCGCAAGCTTTGGTGGACGAGCTGGTGGAGCGGGGGGCGATGACCGCTGAAGAGGCGCGGGCTTACATGGATGCCATCGCCGCCAACGCCAACCGCAAGGGAGAAGACAGACAAACTGCCGGTCCCCGCAAGATCACCATCGACGACATTAGCAATGCCGAGGGCGAGGCAGGCACGGCCATCGAACTTTCAGAAGCGGCCCGTTTGCGCCAGAAGATCGCCGAATTGCAAGCTGAGTTGGATCGCCTCAAGGGCAAATCTTGAGCGGAAGGACAGCCCGGCAGGAAGGTAGGAATGCATTGCTTCCTAGCTCCTCTCCCCTTTTGCATAGCGGAAGCGGTACCGCAGAGCACTTGGGAAGTGTCTCAACCTAACTTGAAATGACCCTAAAGATTGAGGCTACCGTCAGGTGGATCGTCTCTGTGAAGTGTTAGGGATCCTCATCCTTGTAGAGCGAGGAGCAGGTCAAGCTGATTCATTTCCAAACTGCAGAAAAGATAAGGGCGTCTGCCAGGTGGGCAGGAGCGTCTCAATCGAGTCTCAATCAAACTGGGTTGAGTTTGAGCTCAGGCAGCAGGAATGAGGATCCCGTCTTCCGAGAGAAACCGGGAGCTGAGAAAGGGACGCAGCGCCTTGGGAATGCGAATCGAGCCATCCGGCTGTTGGTGATTTTCCAGCAGGGCAGCCAGAGAGCGCCCCACCGCCAAGCCAGAGCCGTTCAGGGTGTGAACTAACTGGGTGCCTTTCTGGCCGGTCTCTTTGTAGCGCAGGTTGGCACGGCGGGCCTGAAAGTCCCAGCAGTTGGAGCAACTGGAGATCTCGCGGTACTGATTTTGGGAGGGGAACCACACTTCCAGGTCAAAGCAGCGGGCTGCCGCAAAGCCCAAATCGCCGCTACACAGCTCCACCACCCGGTAGGGCAGCTCCAGCATCTGTAAAATGGCCTCGGCATCCTGCACCAGCTTCTCGTGTTCGGCTTCCGATTGATCTGGGCGAGTGACCTTAACCAGCTCCACTTTTTGAAATTGGTGCAATCGGATCAGCCCCTTGGTGTCGCGGCCATAGCTGCCCGCCTCACGGCGAAAACAAGGGGTGTAAGCACAGAAGTAAAGAGGGAGGGACTCCGCAGGGATCACCTCATCCCGGTACAGATTGGTAAGGGGAACTTCCGCCGTCGGGATCAGCCACAGGTCGTCGTCAGCACAGCGAAAGCTGTCTTCGGCAAACTTGGGCAACTGCCCCGTCCCCTGCAAAGCGGCGCTGTTGACCAAAAAGGGTGGGATCACCTCGGTGTAGCCGGCTGCAACGTGGCGCTCCAGCATCATGGCAATCAAAGCCCGTTCCAGGGCCGCGCCCGCCCCTACCATAGCCACAAAGCGGCTTTGGGACACTTTGACCGCACGGCCAATCTCCAGCAACCCCAGTTTTTCGGCAATCTCGTCATGGGGAAGGACAGGATGGGCCGGCTTTAGCTCCTCACCCCAGCGGCGCACCTCTACATTGTCGGCCTCATCTCGGCCAACCGGCACGCTGGGCAGGGGCAAATTGGGCAGGGTAAGCAGCCGAGCACGAATCTCCTCTTCCAGCTCCCGTTCCTGCTGCTCCAGTTGGGCAATCTCGGCCTTGAGATCCACCCCCCGCTGCCGCAGGGCCGCCACTTCGGGGCCTTGGGGATCCGCCCCCTGGCGGATGATCTCGCCGACTTTTTTGCCGAGGCTGTTGCTTTCGGCCTGCAGGGATCCCTTGCGGGCCTCCAACTGCCGCCGCTCCCGATCCAACTGCAGGATCCCATCCAGATCGACTGTGGCCCGGCGGTTTTGCAGGGCTTGGCGTACCTGTTCAGGGCGATCCCGCAGCAGCTTCAGATCCAGCACAGAGATGGTCTACCCTCAGCTCCAGATATCCGACCTATTTCTTTAGCCAGCTAAACATGGCCCGCAGCTCCCTGCCCACCTGTTCAATGGGGTGTTCGGCCTCGCGGCGCCGCATCGCAGTAAACCCTGGCTTGCCGGCCTGATTTTCCAAGACAAATTCACGGGCAAATTGGCCGCTTTGAATCTCGGCGAGGATGCGTTTCATCTCGGCGCGGGTTTGCTCCGTGATGATGCGGGGGCCACGGGTGTAGTCGCCGTATTCTGCCGTGTTGGAGATGCTGTGGCGCATTTTCTCCAAGCCCCCCTCGACGATGAGATCCACGATCAGCTTCACCTCGTGCAGGCACTCGAAGTAGGCCAGTTCCGGCTGGTAGCCCGCTTCCACCAAGGTTTCAAACCCCGCTTTGATCAGAGCCGTCAGCCCACCACAGAGCACCACCTGCTCGCCAAAGAGGTCGGTTTCGGTCTCTTCCCGGAAGGTGGTTTCCAAAATGCCGGCCCGCGTGCCACCGATGGCTTTGGCATAGGCCATGGCCCGCTCCCGTGCCATTCCCGAGGCATCTTGATAGACGGCAAACAGGCAGGGCACCCCTTCCCCCGCTTGGTAGGTGCGCCGCACCAAGTGCCCAGGGCCTTTGGGGGCAACCATGATGACATCCACGTCTGCCGGCGGCTGGATCTGCCCGAAGTGAATGTTGAAGCCGTGGGCAAAGAGGAGCACGTTCCCCGGCTGCAGGTGGGGACGGATTTCGCCCTGGAAAACGGCCTTTTGCACTTCATCGGGCAGCAAAACCATTACCCAATCGGCGGCATCGGCAGCATTCGCCACCGTTTTGACCATTAAGCCGTCTTGCTCGGCTTTGGGCCAGGAAGGGCTGCCAGGGTAAAGGCCAACGATGACCTGGACACCGCTATCGCGCAAATTGAGGGCGTGGGCGTGGCCTTGGCTGCCATAGCCGATGATGGCAACGGTTTTATCGGCCAAAGGCTCTAGGTTGGCGTCGGTGTCGTAGTAGAGGCGGGCCATGGTCGAGCAGGGCGTGAGCAGGTGCTTGACTAGGATAGCAGGATTGGATCCAACTTGCTGACCTCAAGCGCCGTGATGAACAGTTTTCACCCACCTTAGGCGCTTGGGCTGTACACACATGCGAGCGGTTGTGGCGATCATAACCGGCAGCCAGTGGAGCATGTAGACCAAGCCCAGGGCGGTGTGCCACCAAAGTCGCCGTCCGCGCAAGCCCTCCACCTGGCGTAGCCCCCGGTAAAAAGCCACCGTCAGGCAGCCCATCACCAGAGCGTTCAAGGGGAGCAGCACCGAGGAGTGGCCCGTCAACAGCACCCAGAGGGTGTCGGGAACCAAGGCCATCGGCAGCAAGTACTGAGAAATAAAGAAGGCCCAGAGATCCACCGTTTTGGCCATCCCCATGCGGCGACTGAGGATCCCTGGCCAGTAGTCGAGATAGCGCTGGTAGCCCCCTTCCGCCCAGCGGCAGCGCTGGTGCCAGAGACTTTTCCAAGAGGTGACCCCTTCTTCGACGATGGCCGGCTCCGTCAGAAAGGCGATATCTACGCCCGCCAGGTGCAGCTTGAAGGTGAGATCCAGGTCGTCAGTGAGGGTGCTCTCATTCCAGCCGCCGCACTTTTCCAAGACATCTCGCCGCACCAGTTGGCCGTTGCCACGTAGCTCGCCAATACCCCTCACAGCCACGCGCTGCTGCTGGAAGTAAGCATCAGAGGCCATTTCCGCCACCTGCCCCAGAGTCCAGAAGTTGACGTTGGGGTTGCTCAGGGCCTTGCGCACCTGGACAGCGCCTACCGTCCGTCTGCTGAAACGGCTGCGCAGGCTGCTCACTTGAACAAACAAGGGTAGAGTGCGGGCAAGAAAATCCGAAGGCACCACAGCATCGGCATCGCAGACCAGGATGATCTCCCCTTGGGTGAGGGGCAGTACCTCGTTGAGGGCGCCGGACTTACCCCCGCCCCGCCCCGGCTGCCGCCGGTAAACCCGCAGATGGGGGATCCGCTTTTGGGCTTCCCGCAGAACTTCAGGGGTGGCATCGCTGCTGTTGTCGTCGATGGCCCACAGCTCCAGATGGCTGGTGGGGTAACGGAGCTGGGTCAAGCTGTGCAACAGACGCGGGAGTACTGCGCTCTCGTTCTTGGCCGGGATCAACACAGCCACACGGGGCAAGGCCAGCCCCCCCAACTCGTCACCGAACTTAGCAAGACCGCTCTGCCCATCCGGTTGCATCGGCAGGACGGAGTCATTGTTGTTATCTGCTGACCTGGGATCCCGGCGGGTCGCAGCGGCAGGAGGAAGTCTCAGAGGGGGCAGGGAGGTCGCCGGTTGCAGGCGAAATAAGCGGCTAATGTGGATCACCATGAACGTGGCCAAACCAACGGTGATCCAACGGGCCGTCGGCACCACATGCATCAGGCTGACCAACCCCCACACCATGGCCAGAACCAGCAGAGCCTTGAGACGGCGGCGCTGGGCCGAGGTGAGCAACCAATCGGGAAGATAAAGATCCTCGAGAGGCTCTGGCTCTGACCAGACGAACTCAGACATGGGAATCCTCCCCCGGGCGGCAATGTTACCCAACCTCGCCAGCCTGTGCGAGCGTTAACCCAAAGGCTGTTAAGAGGTTGTTACCTATTGTCACCCATTGTGTTGGCGAAACGGAGTTCTCGAGAACCTACAGGCGAGAAAAATTGGGGATCCCGACTGCCGCTTCTCCGGCAAGGGGGTGAGTAGCCTATGGGTTACCGCGAATCTCTTTGATCACCCCATCTTCCAGAAGGATCTCGACCTGCATTTTCTGGATCAGGTTGTCTCCTTTTTGGACTCGGAAGAAGCTCTCCACATTGCCCTGCAGCACTTCTTGGTTAAGCTCCAGGGTGCTCAGTTGGTTGATCTGCTGCAACAATTGGTTTTTCTGATCCAAGAGGCGGATTTTCTGCTCGTTCACGCGGCTTTTCACCGCTTCCACCTGTTGGAGCACTTGGGGGCTGTTGGGGTTGGGGCTCTGTTTCTCCAGTTCGGCAATAGCCCGCTTGCCCTGAAACTCCAGCTGTTGCATCTGAGCATCGGTGGCTTCGATCTGCCGCTCTAATTGCTCCTGCATTTCCTTTTTCCAAAGGGGTGTGACCACCACCTTAACGGGAATGTTGCGTTTGAGCAGTAATTGAGTGCCGTTGCTGACGTTGTTTTCTTCCATAAGACTCATCCAGGCAGACGACCAACCAAACCAGGGGCTTGTGCCCATTGTAGAAAGCTCCCCTCAAAAGCTCTGGGGTTGGGGAAGAGGAGCTTGACAGACCGGATCCTCCCCCGCCGAGCCGGAGAATCCATCTACTTATCCTACCGGCTGGGATCCCTGCGGTAAAGTCTTGATTTCGGGAAACTGCAATTTTGGTTAAGGATCTTAAAGGCCGCCGCCTTGCCCTGGCACAGATTCGGCTAGCGTGAGAGACAGTGTTCTTTTTTGCGGCAGCCATGAGCGAACGGGCCTCGACCCCTTCCAAGCCCTCTGCTGGGATCACCAAGCCGGTGCGGATTGCCTCTCGAAAAAGCGAGTTGGCTTTGGTGCAGACCCAGTGGGTGATGGGTCAGTTGCAAGAACACCATCCGGGATTACCCCTGGAGCTCAACACCCTTTCCACCCAGGGAGACATCATCCTGGATGTGGCACTGGCCAAAATTGGGGACAAAGGTCTTTTTACCAAGGAATTGGAAGTTAGCCTGCTCAACGGCAGCAGCGACTTGGCGGTACACAGCCTTAAAGACTTGCCCACTCGCCTGCCGGAGGGCTTGGTGTTGGGGGCGATCACGCGGCGGGAGGATCCCCTGGATGCTTTGGTGGTGGGGGAAAAGTTCCGGGATTACCGACTGGCCACCCTGCCAGAGGGGACGGTGATCGGCACTTCATCGCTGCGGCGGCTGGCCCAACTGCGCCATGCCTTTCCCCACTTGCGCTTTAAGGACGTGCGGGGCAACCTCAACACCCGCCTGGCTAAGCTGGAGCGGGGAGAGTACGATGGCCTGATTTTGGCGGTGGCCGGCTTGAAGCGTCTGGGCAAAGCCGACCGGATCCACGAGGTGTTGGATCCCAGCGTGTCTCTGTACGCGGTTGGGCAGGGATCCCTGGGAATCGAGTGTCGGCAGGGAGATGAGCGGATTCTGGAGCTTATCCGACCCTTGGCCGATGCGGAGGCCACAGCCCGCTGCTTGGCAGAGCGAGCTTTCCTGCGGGCTTTGGAAGGAGGGTGTCAAGTGCCCATTGGCGTTCACAGCCAAGTCCAAGGGGAGGCGCTGCACCTAACCGGTATGGTGGCCGACCTGGATGGCCGGCGGCTCATCCGCGACAGCCAAATGGGATCCGTAGCCGACCCGGAAGCGGTGGGGGTAGCTTTGGCAGAAAAGCTAAAACAGCAGGGGGCCGACGAGATTTTGCAAGCCATTTTTGCCCAGGCCCGCCGTTAGGCTTTTCCACCCTTTCTGAGTAAGCTTTGAGGTCTGCAGCCAGGGGGAGTTGAAGAAAAGGGGGGCACGGAAGTCCCCCCTAAGGCAAATTTCACTCAACTTCAAATGGGAAATTCGCATTCGCAGCAGCAGTATCTAAGCTCTAGCTTAGCTCCCAAAACCGCCGTATCATCTTGAACTACTAAGGTCACTCGGTTGTTGGCAATCTCTGCCGGCGAGAGGGTTAGAGTTTTGGTGAAGGTTTGGCCAGGCGGAATTGGGGAAGTAGGCGGACTTGGGAAAGTATACAAAAACCCCGCTTGAGTTGCTTGAGTTGGAGGTGAAATCCCGTCGGTTGAAATCGCGCTGTTGAATAGGTAGTACTTGTCGTTCCCGGCATCAGGAGTTGTGTTACTTGTTGCCTGCAAGTTATTGCGATAGGTAAACGTAAGGGTGCCTCCCATCCGGCAGCCCGTTTTACAAGGGGGGCTCCATTGGAAGGTATGAGCAAAGAGTTTATTGGCTTGGGGCTCTCCCCAGTTGACTGTCCCGAAAGGGCCCTGGAGAGTTGTCCAAATCTGGGCTGGAAGCTCCGATTGAAGGGGTGAAGCAGGGTTTGGCGGAGGAGCGCTGAGGGTTACTGAGCGCAACACCATGGGTCTCGAGCACGGAAGGCCAGGCAGAGGTCTTGGCGAAGGGGGGAAAGGAACCTGGCGGAATAGCTCATCTACAGTTTCTGAGGATTCTGCCGGAGCTATGGGAACTGGGGAGGGTATCGATCTAGGCACAGAAGGCATAGGCTGCCTAGCTGGCTCCGGGGCCTGAGCCACCAAAAAATGATCTCGAGCCAAGGCAGTACCTGGAAGAAAACCACTCTCCCAAAACGGTGTGAGTAGTAGAGCCAAAATGCCCAAGTGAAGCCCTGCTTTCATCTGTGTTCTCCAAACCTTAAAAGTATAGAGATGCCCGTTCTTCCTCAGTTACAGCTAAAGCCGACGGAGAGGAAAAATAATCTGGCAGCAAAGACTTTCCGGAATACGAGCAGGTTCCTCAAACCTTGTGAAATTTAATTAAGCTTAATTTAGGTCTTTGCCTTAAGGTGCGCTTAGTTAAACCAAATTAAACCAAGCGGACTTGGCTTCCCAGAAGGGAAAGAAAACTTAGGATCTGGAGAAGATGCGCCGCTCAAACTTCAGCCCAATCCAGATCACCCCGATCCCACAAACCACCAACGCCACCGACTTGACCAACAGGCCGGTTGGGTACTCGAAAAAGCGGGTCAGCACCACCAGGGTCAGCCCCAACAGTCCCTGCCAGAAACGTCCTCGCCGCCCCTGCTGCAGCCCTTCCCAGCAGAGCACTGCTGACAGCCCCAGCAACAGCAAGGTCACTATCCAGGGGGCAAAGAGGACCAAGGCTGCTCCTGCCGTCACGTTCAAAGGCACAGCGCTGCCGATCCCCAGCAAAAGCGCCAAGGCAACCAGAGAAATCAGAACAGCAGCATCCTTCAGCCAAGACGAAACGGGCTGGGATCTCTTCTCCTGCCAACCCTGCCACCAGCCCCAGCCCGTCAGCAGCAGTAACCCCGCCGCCGACAGCCCAGCCCAGGGATCCCCAGCGTCCAAGAGGGGATCGGCAGGAAGATCAACGAGCCAGGTGCCCCAGAAGCTCCAGACATAGAGCAGGACACCCAACCCCAGCAGAGCCAAGTTCTGGGCCGTCGGGGCCAAATCCAAGCCTTGCTCCAGCTCGCCGGGAAGCTCTGGATCCCTTCCTTCAGTTAAAACCCGGCTTAGCCAAGGCTTATGGCGTTGGTGCCACAGACCCAACCCCCACACAACTGCAACACCAAGCAGATGCAAAAGGGTTAAACCTTGGAAAGAGCTGCCCAAACGCTCGGCTAACCCTTGCAACGCCAGGCCAAAGTTCACCACGGCCAGGGCAAAAACCCAGCGAGAGCAACACCAATAGGCCAGAGGAACCAGCAGGCCCAGGGTCAACCAAGGATAGAGGAAGTTGACAGTCCCCCAATCCACGAAGTCGGCTACCATCCCCAAGCCCAGCAGAAGGCAGGCCAGTACACCACTGGGGCTGTGACGCAAGCTGTAGGCCATGGCCAAACTGCCCATCCCCCAGGCCCAAAACAAGCCTGCCGCAGATCCCCCAAGCTGAACCCACTGGGCCATCAGGCCAATACAGGCTCCCAGGGTCAGTTCACCGGCTATCAGCAGGGCGCTGCCCAGCCGTCGGGATCCCTGCTGCCAAACCTGGAAGCCAGCCACCTGCAGCCCTACCATGAGGGCCAAGCACCCCCAGGCTCTTGCCCAGCGGGGAATGGCAGCCCAGTTGGCCGCCACAAAGGAGATCACCCCTAGGCCCACCAGAACTGCGCCAAACAGTAGCAGCACCAAGACAAAACGGCTGCCGGCCGCTCGGGGCAAGCTATCCAGTTGGTAGTACTCCCACAGCCGATCCCGCTGCTCAGGTTCAATCAACCCCTGCTCCACCCAGGTGTTCAGCAGGTCGGCCAGTTGGCGGCGGAAACGCTCGCCGGGGTAGGGGGGGCGGGGAGAGGTCATGGCGGGATCCCGACAAGCGAAAGGAGGCTCGGGCGTTAAAGGAGTGGGATCGCTGAGGCGATTATAGTCCCTCACCCCCGGCCCCTCTCCCAGACGGAGAGGGGAGAGTAGCCTGGAGCACTCGCTGCAGCACCTCCTGGTAGCCAGCCACCGGATCCCCCAGATCAAAGCGAAAGAGATCCTTGTCCAGCACTCGCGGCTCGGATCCCTCCCGATCCCAAAGACGGCAGGTATCGGGGCTAATCTCGTCGGCTAGCAGGATCTCTCCCTTCTCGTCCAGGCCAAACTCCAGCTTAAAGTCCACCAACTCTAGGCGGCAGCTTCGCCAGAAAGCCTGCAGATGGTTGTTGATGGCCAAAGCCAGGGATCCCAAGCGCTCCACCTGCTCCGGCGTGGCCAACTGCAATAGGCGGATGTGATCTGGGGTCACCAAGGGATCCCCCAAGGCATCGTTTTTGTAATAGAACTCCACCAGCGGCGGCTCGATGGGAAGGCCCTGCTCCAGGCCCAGCCGTCGGCAGAGGCTACCCGCTGTGCGGTTGCGCACCACCACTTCCAAAGGCAGGATGTGCAAGGCTCGCACCTGCATCTCGGTGGGGCCGGTTTGGGCCAAGAAATGGTTGGGGATCCCTTGCTGCGCCAGGTAGGCAAACACCCGGCTAGAGACAGTGCAATTAACTTCTCCCTTGCCGGCGATGGATCCCCGCTTTTGGGCGTTGAAGGCCGTGGCGTCGTCTTTGTATTGGCAAAGATAAACCCTGGGATCGGCAGTGCGGTAGATGCGCTTGGCCTTGCCCTCGTAGAGCAGCTCTTGGGGGGAGAATGGCATACGCTAACCCCTAGTATCCGGCCAGCCGTCCGCGGATCCCTTGCCAGAAGGTGATGGCCAAGATGCGCAGATCCAGCCACAGCGACCAGTTTTGCACGTAATAGAGATCATACTGGGTGCGGCGGGCAATGCTGGTATCCCCCCGTAGGCCGTGGATCTGGGCCCAGCCAGTCAGGCCGCTTTTCACCAAATGCCGATCAGGATACTTGGGGATCTCCTGGCTAAATTGCTCCACAAAATAGGGCTGCTCTGGGCGAGGCCCCACCAAGCTCATTTCTCCCTTCAACACGTTCCACAGTTGGGGCAGCTCATCCAAGTTGGCGCGGCGCAAAAAGGCCCCCACCGCCGTCCGCCGTGGATCCCCAGGGCGCGTCCAGCCGGGCCGGTCGGATCCCTCGGCATCCACCCGCATGGTGCGAAACTTGGCAATCCAAAAGCGACGCCCGTCCAAGCTCACCCGCTCTTGCCAATACAGAATGGGGCCAGGACTGCTGCAGGCTACCAGCAGGGCAATAATCAAAAACAGAGGGCTAAGCAAGATCAGGCCCAGGGAAGCTCCTAGGATGTCTACAGCTCGCTTGAGGAACCGGTTGTGGGCGTAGCGCAAAGGGGGCTGACGCAGAGTTAGCAGCGGGATCCCGTCGAGAGACTGCAGGCTGAAGTTCACCGTTAAAAAACTCAAGATATCCGGCACCAAGCGCACCTGCACCGACAATGTTTGCAAACTGAGCAACAGAGGAGCAGTTGCCAGCTCCGGTTGCCCAAACCACACCTCCTGCACTTCTGGGTGGGCTTGCAGATAGGCAATCAAATGGACCAGATCCAGACGCTCAAGAGCCGACCAGGAAGGCTCAAGCTGACTGCACAAGCAGGAGAGGGTTCCTCGGGATGAGCCGGACAGAGTCCTGTCGGCAGACTTAACCCCGTCAGAGGTAGGGCGGGCGGTGTTTAGTACTGGATATGAATCTTGACAGGGATCCCCATTTTGAGATGGGGGATCTTCCTCAAAAGAGCCTTGCTCTACGCCTGCCCAGGCGACTACCTGGAAGCCCAACTGCGGGGATCGCTGCAATCGCTCCAACACTTCCGCCAACACCGACCAGGATCCCACCCAGATGACCTGCCGCCGACCGTAGCCCCTAGAGCACAACCAGCCCATGCCCAGCCGCAACCCCACCCGTACCAAAGTCAAACTCAGCAGAGCCAACAAGCCGGCGTAGCCCACCACCAGCCGCGACAAAGAGACCGAGCGAACGAAAAAGGCCCCTGCCAGCACCAAACCAAACGTCAATCCCAACCCCACCAGCAAACTGGCCCATTCTTCAAAGCGAGACAAGCGCTTCGACTCACCGTATCCGCCTAAGCCCGCCTGAATGCCCCAATAACTGAGGGCGGTCAACAATCCCAAGGCCGCGTAGACATCCCAAGGCAAGAGCTGATGAGGACGCAAGCTGCGCAGCCAGTAGCCCGCCCCAAAGGCCAACCAAATACAAAGGCCATCGCCAAAACAGGCCAAGGGCACCCACAAACGATGCAGATCCAGACGAGTTTTATAGCCGCGTTCGGCCAAGGGTTATCTCCTTCGGCATCAAGACTGTTGACAATCTTACAGAAAAGATTGTGCATCTGAGGCTATTGGACAAGATCAGTGTTGACCAAAACTTGAATGGGTAGCCCTCACCAGATAATTCTATTGACGGCCCTTCCCAGCTTCAAAGGACTTCATGCTGCTGACACAAAATAAGTTCTTTAAGTAATTGGGATCCTCATCATGCAAGAGATAAAAATCCCTGTTGAGTGGGTTAAGTACCGTCGGAAAAGGCTGTTGTAGAAACTACCAGAATTGCAGACATTGGATGTCGAAACATGAGAGTTTAAGCAATGATCAAAGTGCAGTCTGAGAACAGCAATGATGACAGGATACTACGATTTCGTTGCCGGGCCGGCTACTGCCAGCAGAGATACACCAAAGGGCAGAGAAAACTTAGGTATCAGATAGGCTTCTGCAGCAAAAATACCCGTCAGCAGTCGATTGAGCCAAAGCGGCGGCATTTTCAGATCTTGGCTTTCCCTCAGGCGAAGCACTTTCTGCATTATGCGGATCCCTGAAATGATTGGGAAAAGAAAACTGTTGAAGAAAACAAGGGTATAAACTTCTAGACCTGAGCTTTTAAGCAACGACAAAAGTTGCCCGCGGGTATATCGTCTCTTGTGATGATTAAGCTCATCATGTAAACTCCACAGCCACGGATAAGCCGGAACAGTTACAACTAAGTAGCCAGATGGGGTTAACCTTTGACTGAGGGCTAGGAGAGCTTCTTTGTCATTCTCCAGATGCTCCAGCACATCCAGCAAAGCAATCAAATCAAATCGTTGAGAACCAAAGGGGATCCGGTTTGGCAACTCCCCCTCTGCCACGATCCCAATACCGCGAGCTTGGGCCAGCGGCAGTGCAATTTCACTCTTTTCCATAGCCCAAACTTTGCCAAATCTGGACAACATCTCCAGGTTGCCGCCGCTACCACAGCCAGCTTCCAAAATATAAGCAGAGGGGGGAAGCGACAGGGATCCAATAACCCGACTCAGAATGTGACGGCGACCCAAAAACCACCAATGCCGGTCTTCCAAGCCTGCCATTTGCTCATAAGCTTCGGGATCCATACCCGTAACCCAACAAAAGATCAAAAACAGGATTAGCCGCAGAAGGGGTTAGCAGAGCATATCTATCTAAACTAAGTTTAGGGGGATAATCGAGCCTTTCCCCAGCGATGCTTACGATACCAGGCCGCCACGTGGGGACACCACGCTTCAAAGTGGGGCCAAATCAGTTCACACAGATGTTGAATTTCTCGTTGAGCATCTTCTTTGGCTCGTAAATCCAAAAAATGCATTAGACTACGGCAATTGAAAGAGACCACGAAGTGTTGTCGGATCCCGTAGCCAATGATGTTACGGGCATCTTCATAGGGCAATCCGCACTCTTCTACCAGGCGATAATAAGCAATGGCCTGGCTGCGATATTGCGCAAGAATGATATCCAAAGCTTCGGGGGAGATGGGCCTAAAGCCTTGGCGGGTTTTGGCCTTGCCCTCTTTGACGCTGGCAGGAACGTAAAACAGAGTTTCCAGCTCTTGCAAAGACAACGAGGACTCTGTCTCGGTTTCGTCAGCAGAAGCAGCAGTCTCGTTTGTGCTATGCCTACGGCACCCTGTCGGGAACTGCACCGCTGGCGTGTTCGCGTCAGCGGGCCGGAGGCCTTTCGCGTCAGCGGGCCGGAGGCCTTTCGCGTCAGCGGGCCGGAGGCCTTTCGCGTCAGCGGGCCGGAGGCCTAACAGAAGCCTTCTGCCCAAATCAGCAATTTGCTGGCCTGTATATCGGAAAGACTGAACATCGAAGGAAATTCCTACCCGATGAGTACGGGCCTGTTGCATGACAGCATGGGGAAAATAGCCTACCCCAAACGTGATCTGAGGATGCTCTAGAGGCCCATAGTGGCCACGGTTGCCCTCCAGCAAATGCCGCACCACGGCCTCTCCATACTTTTCCGGGATCCGGCTTTCTGAGGTGACAAAATCAGGGCTGTAATCCTGGTGCATTGCCTGGTAGATGACCCGTTCTGGATCTGGGGTTTGATTCAGCACCACAACTTGAAACAAAGCATCCACAGGCTGCATCCCCTAGTGCTTCGCACCGCATGTTAGGATTCTGAGATCCTTGTAAGATCATATTGGCAGCGGAGAACGCCAACGGCATTGGCCTGCTCCACCACAGAGCATATTCCCTATCTGCCCCCACCCTGAGGTATTCCTTAACTCAGTGTAAGGAGAAGAGAGACCGAAACACCTTGGCTATAGGAGCCTGCGAGCTCGAGTTTCCTCTGCCAGCACCAGGCTTAGGGCCGGATTGCTGCGCAACAATCCCGCTACGTAAAGGGTATAGACCTTCCCCGCCTCCAACTGGAGGTCAAACCGTTGCAAGGGAATGCTCCGGCTGGGAGCCGACTGCACACCTGGCCCAGGGGCTGAAGGGGCTATGGCCACCTGAATTTGGGTAAAGCCGGGGCGCATGGCTTGAAAGGTGGACACCTGTCCAAACGCCAACTGGGGGATCAGCACACGCCCTTGCTCTCCTTGCCATTGCAGGGCCGGTGCATCGGGAGCAGCGTGGACAAACCGCACCAGGGCCTGATCAAACGGCGGATGGATGTTGTCCTCTAAGACCAGGGCTGTCATGCGATTCGGCTCATTGGCGGCCACCACCGAGAACACTCCCCCGCCCCTGAGATTGGCTACGGTTCTGGCCGCAACCGCAGAACTCGCAGGCTGGCCAGGGTTGAGAGTCTCAGGTGTTGAAAACAAAACGATGTCGTACTCGCCCGCCGGTATGCGCACGTATTCGCTCACCGAGCCATAGGCTACACCCCGAGCAGCCTTCACCCCTCCCACCTCCAAGTCAATTCGAGGGGCATTGGGGGCCACATGCACCAACCGCACCTGCACTTCAGAAACCCCTGCAGATGCCGAAGGCATCGGGATGGCACAGCCGGACAACAGCCCCGGCATCAACGACCCACCCACCACGCAGAGCACTGCGCCCACCCACCGTCGCACCATGTTCACGCTCACTCCTACTCCTCACACCCAACGCTCACCGGGGATCGAGCTGCTGTGTTCCGCCAAGCCAAGGGGCGCTCTCGCTCCCCAAAAGTTCGTATTGGCGCAAGGGATCCCACCCTGCTGACGCCAAGGAACCTGCTCTTGTCTTACTCCACTTTTGCGCCCAATGCCATAGAGCCGACCAGGATTTGCCGACTCCTCTAAATCAAAGGGATCCCGGCGGCAGGATCAAGAAGAACTGGGCGAGAAGAGCGGCGGCTGAACAGGCGAAAATAGGTGCTCACAGCTAGCTCTTTGAGCGGGAAAAGCAAGTAGGTCAGGGGGTTGATGGTGACGATGATGTTGCGGCAATCGCGTTTGGCTTGAGCCAGGATCTGGGCGGCCACCCAATCTCCCGACATGACCCCGATGGGATTGAGCTGGCTCTTGAAGGGGCCGAGGATGAGCTTGCGCACCACACAGGGGGCATCCAGGCGGCGCAGGGTAACCAGGTCTCCCAAAGCCCGCTTGGAGAGTTCATAGAGGGGACTGAAGGCGGGGCTGACCTCGGCTTCCGAGGTGTTCACCCACACCTCTTTGGTGGCCATCTCGGAGTTGTTGCGAACTGTCTGGAAGAACAGCTCCATCAGCCGCCAACTGGAGAAGGTGTTGACGGCATAAGACTGGCGAACGGCCTCGGGATCCCGATCCCCATGAACATTGAAGCCGTGGTTGAGCACCAAAATATCCACCCGCTCCAGCAGCTCTGCCAGGGATCCCTCTTGGCCCACCTGCCAGTGGATGGTCTCCACCGGCTGGAGCTGACCATCGACTTCGAGGTGAACGGGATCCAGATGGGAGCTGAGGGCAATAACTTTGGCGCCGTGGCGGTGAAAGTGCTTGAGCAAGGCCTGGCCCAGGGTGCCAGAGGCGCCGGTGACGGCCACGCGCTTGCCTTTCAAGGAGAGACTGGTGCCCATGATTCGATCCACCAAGGTCAGGGTGCCGCAAAAGTAGGCGTTGGTATCGTCGAAGTGGTGCCGCCAGTGGTAGGCGCGGTTAACATGCCACTGACTGGGGGGAGCGGGGAAAGGCCCCGGCTGGTGGGTGATGTCCGTTTGCAGGGCCAGCCCATAGCCGCGCAGCATGCCGGCCACCCAGAAACTGGCCGAGTAGAGAATGCCCACCGTTGCCGCCAGGCCGTACAGCCAGGATCCCTGCCCCAACACCACCACCCAAGGGATCCCGGCCAGGATCATCGTCGCCGCCTCGGGAACATCGTGGTGCCACTGGGATTCTCGGTACACCTTCGGGTCTACCACGCTGAGATCGGGACGGAACAGGCGGTGGTGCAGGGTGTGTTTGGGCATCAGCCAGGGCCACCTGTGGGCCAGCCAATGGCGCACATCCCGCACGATCTCGGCCCAAAAGATGGAGACCAGGGCGACGGCCCCCACCCCTATCCAATGACTTACGCTGCTGACATCCATAGGCTCGCTTGCAGTGGCCAAGCCGCTCTTGGGCTTGCGGTTGCCTCTTCTGTTGGCTCAGTTGGCAACTCTTAAAAAATCATCGCAAAGATTCTTCAAAAGATCATCTTGAAGTCTGTCTTCCTTCACCCCCAGCCTCTCTCCCCAAGGGAGAAGAGAGGTCAAGATCAAGGGGCTGCGGGCTGAAGCTCCCGGATCTCGACCACATCTCCAACGGCCAAACCCAGAGCGGCAGCCGTCCCGCCGCGAAACTCCAGCACGCCGTCCACCAACTGGTCAGGGGGCGGCCCGTAGGTGGGGCAGGGTTGGGCGGGGCAGCCGGGCACATTGGCGGCAATGTACACCACTTTGCCTTGGTGGAGGAAAATGATGTCCAGGTTGATCAGAGTGTTGAACATCCAAAAAGAAGCCGGCTGCGGAGGATCAAAGGGAAACCACATGCCCCGATCCGGCGGCAAATCGGTGCGAAACATCAAGCCCAAGCGCTGTTGCTCAGGCGTGCGGGCCACCTCGAGCTGAAAGCGTTGGCCGGCAAGGGTGACTTCCGCCTCAACCGGCAGTTGCTGGGGCTGCCCTATGGCTGGGGGGGATGGGGAGACAGCTTCCGCCACTTGAGTTTGTGAGGAGGGAGATCTCTCCGTGGCAGCAGCACATCCCAAGCCGGATCCCAGGAGCAGCAGAGCCAGACCCAAGGCGACTCTGCACCCTCGCGGAACTTTTTGCGGACTCCGTATCGCGAACAGAACCATGTGGCGCTCTCCGGTGCAGGTTTCATCCTATCTCGCCAGGTGCTGCTGCTGCGACTTGGCCAGCCGGACACAGAAAGGTCAAGTGCTCTTTCCTGTCTGAGGGAGCCTTGCAGACTCTTAGCTTGCAGAAAGCTGCCCGCGTCTTTCCACCTTGAGCGCAGCGGAGATGGCGGCCCTCGGCAAGAGCAGTCCACAACCGACCCGATAGCATAGCCATAGACGCTGTCGTTCCCCACCGTGCCAGGAGAGCCTTATGAAAGACCTTTTCAAGAGATCCTCGCTGAGCCGGATCCCTCTTCTGGCTCTGTTTGGCCTATTGCTTTTGGGCCTCTGGCCCACGCACGGGATGGGATCCCAGGAAACCCCGGTGCGGATCCCGTTTGAGCCGACGGTGACCTATGGCGAAGGCTATGGAGAAGAGGTCGTGGCCCAGCAAGCCCAAACCCGCTTTGCCCTGAAACTGTTTGATCACCTGCTCCGGCAGCAGCCTCAAGAGAACCTCTTTTTCTCCCCGTTGAGCATTCGCCTGGCTCTGACCATGGTCTACAACGGCGCCTCTGGGGAGACGCAAGCGGCGATGGCCGAGGTGCTGGAGGCCCAAGACCTTTCTCTGAACGAGCTAAACTGGGCCAATGCCCAAATGGTGCGCTGGCTGGTAGAGGGATCCCAGGCCGAAGGGCCAGTCCAAGTGCAAATCGCCAACGGCCTCTGGGTGGATCAAGCCCTCACCTTACGGCCCCAGTTTTTGCAGGCTTTGGCCACCTACTACCAAGCGGTGGTGAATCGGGTGGATTTGGGATCCCGGCAGACGGTGAACCAAATCAACGGCTGGGTGGCCGAGCGCACCCAGCGCAAGATCGACCGCATTGTGGATCGCCTCAGCCGCGAGGATTTGATGGTTTTGCTCAATGCCATCTACTTCAAAGGCGAGTGGACTCAGCCCTTCGATCCGGAGCGCACCCAAACTCAGCCCTTCACCCGGTTGGATGGCCGCCGTGTGCGAGTGCCCATGATGGTTCAATCCGGTCGTTACAACTACCTGGAGACCGAGCGGTTGCAGGTGGTGAGCCTGCCCTATGGGGAAGGGGAGCTGGAAATGCTGATCCTGCTACCCAAGAAAGGGGTGGATCTGGAATCGCTGCGGTCAGAGCTGAGCCCAGAAACTTGGCAAGAATGGACGGGATCCCTGCGCCCCCGTGCGGGCTCGGTGCGGATCCCGAAATTTGAATTGGCTTATGAAACGGATCTCACTTCAGTTCTGCAGCAGTTGGGCTTGGAGATTGCCTTTTCCAACCGAGCCGATTTCAGCCAGATGACCCCGGAGCCAGCGCGGATCAGCAGAGTCCTGCACAAGGCAGCCCTCGAAGTGAACGAAGAGGGATCCGAGGCAGCAGCCGCTACCGGGGTGATCGTCTCCCGTACAGCCATTGACCGGCAAGAGCCCTTCCAATTCGTAGCGGATCGCCCTTTCTGGTTTGCCATTGTGGCCTCAGGATCCGGCGGCAACCCAGAGGCCCAAACCGTGCTGTTCATGGGATCCCTCGTGGATCCTGAGTAAGGGGATCCCTCAAAACAGCTTGCTGACTTTTTGCTGGGCTTGCAGGTCGTTTCTCAGGATGTGTTTACTCAAGGCTGGATCCCTTAGTTGGTTTAGCTGTTTTTCATTAAGGGGATCATTATGATTGAGGTTTTGGAAAGAGAAAAATTAGCCGAGACACCTGCCGATAGCCCCCCACCGGATTCTCGAAAAACTTGGACTGACGAAGAGTTTATGGCTTTACAGGAGGATGGCAATCGCTATGAGGTTGTGAACGGAGAACTGGTTAACAGGGGCTCGGCAGACGCAAAGAATGGGTACTACGTTAGTCTAATAAACTTTTTCTTAACTGCTTATGTTAGAGCCCAAAACATGGGCATTGTTTTTGATTCTGACACTTCATTCAATAATGAAATCCGGCAATCGCCGCTCCCCAAATTGTTCTTTCTTCTCCAAAGAGCGGCTGCCACCCCTTGGCGGGATCCCCAAGGGTTATATCGAGGGATCCCCAGATTTGGTTGTGGAAGTTCTCTCGGATGCCAACACTGTAGTAGAGATCCACGACAAGATCGTCGAGTATTTTGAGAATGGATCCCGACTGGTCTGGATCATCCATCCTGAAGAAAAATACGTTCTGGCCTACCGCCGGCCTGAGCCTGAAGTATTGAAGAAACCCGGCGACATCCTGGAAGACGGAGAGGTGATCCCTGGGTTTGCCTTGGATTTGTCAGAGTTTTTTGCCGAACCTGAGTTCTAGCCCTTTGCCGATCTAGCAACAAAGCCTTTTAGGGTTCTGCGGCACCTGGTAAACTGGCCCCAAAAACGGGATCCCATTCCATGGCCCGGATTTACCCACAAGTTTTGGAGCGCAACCCCAGACGGCTGACAATTGCTCTGCAGCCCCTTACGGGTCGGCAGATGCTGCTGCGAGCTTCAGGGGGAGTTCTGCTGGTTCTTGTGGGATCCGAACTGTGGGCCCGTTCGCTGCTATTGGGGTTGGTAGCTCTAGGAGCAGGCCTATGGATCGGGATCCCTTGGGGCTTGGGGCAGATCCTGAGCTTGGATTGCGAAAGCCGACGGGTGACCTTAACCCGGCTGCGTGGCCCTTGGGGAATTTGGCGGCAGCAGGTGTTTTCCTACCCCTTAGCCCAATTGCAAGGGGTGCGAATGTATCGGATAGGTCAGGAAGTTTTGGATAACCAAGCTCAAGAGAGTTTTCAGGTACAAAGTCAGGTGCGGCTCCAGTTTCGCGGAGACCCTTCGCAGCTTGATCTAAAAGAGGAGGTCATCGCTTGCTTGAATAGCCAAGTAGGCATCAAAGGGAATGAGCCAGAAGCTTTCGTGCTCTCTCAGCGGCTGGTGCGCTGGATTCAGACCTATCTATCGGAGCAATCAGGAAACCCAAGCAAGAACTCTTCATAACTAAAATCCCTCTTTTCAGGGCATACTACCTTACACTTGCGGTGAATCCAGTTTGCAGTGAACCCAGGCTTCCCTCTCCTCTAGAGGGCGATGGGAGAAATGTTGGCACAGTGCTTGAGTCTAGGTTAAAAATGCTACTGAAAACGCTGTACTCTTTGACACTCTATACACTTAATTGATCGACAAGCTTTATGAGCGTCCCCTGGGATCTCGTCAACTTGATCACCTTCCTCGACTGGAACACTCTGCCGGAGTGGCTTTGGCTGCTCCTGTGGGGATCCTCGCTGGCTGCAGTGATTTACTGGCAAAGGAAGTGGCTGCAGCGGGCTCAGGTGGGTTTTTCCGATGTCATCATGCTGGCGCGCGCGGATACGACGGTGGTGGAATGTAACCAAGCTTGTCAAGAGCTCCTGGGCAACTGGCGGGGCAGGCGCTGGATTGATGCGCTGCCGGCAGAAGAGCAGGAGGAGGTGCGGCAAAAGATAGCCCAGCTCACCCCTCAGCAGCCCACCTTCAGCCGAGTTGGTAGGGTACTGGATGCAGCGGGGCAGGTGCACTGGTTTGAGTGGATCAACCAAGGCATCTTCGATCGGCGGGGCCGCTTGCAGTTCATTCGCGGGGTGGGCCGAGACATTACCGAGAAGAAACAGTTGGAAGAAAACCTGCGGCTGCGGGAAGCCCAACTGCGCACCTTGTTGAATGCCCTGCCCTTGGCGGTGTGGGCCAGGGATCCCCAGGGAGTGCTGATTTTGCAAAATGCCACCGACCGCGCCTGGTTTGGCGATCTGCTGGGCACTTCTTTGGAGGAGGTGGCCCAAGACCACCCCGATTGGCAGAAAGATCTCACCCATGCTCTTCGAGGCGAAGTTGTCAAGTGCGAGCGGAAAGAGCTCATTCAGGGAGAAGAGCGCTATATTTATTCCGTAGCCCTGCCCCTGACAGAGCAACCAGAAGGTCTAGGGGTTCTCGGCATTGTGCTGGACATCACCGAGCTAAAGCGCCTGCAACAAGATCTAGCGGAGCAACAGGAACGCTTCCGCGCCTTTATCAACAACAGCCACGACATTTTGTGCCGGATCGATGCCCAAGGTTTGCTGTACATCCTAAATCGCCCGGTTGTTGAGAGAATTTTGGGTCATGCTCCCAACCAGGGAGAAGTCATGCCTTTGGATTGGTTTCACCCTGAGGATCGGCAGATCGTTGCTGACACTCTTGAGCAATTCAAGTCTCGACCTGGCGAGGCGATCAGCTTTGTCTATCGGGCACAGCACGCCGATGGTCGTTGGTTGTGGCTAGAGAGCCGCTGCACCAATTTGCTGCACGATCCTGTGGTGCAGGGGATTGTAGGCAGCACCCGCGACATTACTCAGCAAAAAGAGATAGAACTGGCTCTGCGGGAGAGCGAAGCCCGCTTCCGCGAAATTGCAGAGACTGTGCCAGTATCTTTCTTTGTGTATTCTCCAGAACTGAGCCAGTTTCTTTACAAAAGCCCTCAAAGCGAGAGGATCTGGGGGTACACGCCGGAGGAGTTTCGCCACAAGCCAGACCTTTGGAAAGACAGGATCCATCCTGAAGATCTGCCAAGAGTACTGCAGGTGGCCGCCCAAGCTTCTCAAGAAGCCCAGCAGGTCACTTACCGCATTTTCCACAGGGATGGCAGGCTGCGCTGGCTGCGCACTTCCTGCCGACCCATCCTGAACGAGCAGCAAGAGGTTATTCGTATTGTTGGCATTACCGAAGATATTACGGAGCAGAAAGAAGCAGAGCTGGCTTTGCAGGAAAGCGAGGCCCAGCTTAGGGCTATTCTGGACGGGATCCCTTTTTCCATCTTTCTCAAAGATCTGGAGGGGCGCTATCTCCACGCCAATAGGTTTTATCTACAACAGAGGGGTTGTGAGTTAGAAGAACTTATTGGCAAGTTAGATGATGAGCTTTTCACCCCCGAAGAGGCCCTCGAGTTTCGAGAGCAGGATCAAAGAGCTCTCCAACCCCCATATCCTATCAGCTATGAGCGGATTTTTTTCCGCGACGGAAAGCAGTTGAGCCAGTGGGTCACCAAATTTGCCCTGCGGGATCGGCAAGGGGATCCCTATGCCGTTTGTGGCATTGCTGTGGACATAACCCCTCTTAAGCAGGCTCAAGATCTGTTGCTGCAAGAAGCAGAACGAGAGCGACTGCTGGGGGCTTTGCTGCGGCGGATCCGTCAAGTTTTGGACTTGCAAGCCCTCTTGGAAACAACGGTTGCAGAAGTAAGGGAGTTTCTCCAAGTAGATCGGGTGATGATCTACCGGCTCCAGGAAAACAGGGGCGGCATCGTGGCTGCCGAGTCGGTGCTGGATCCCTGGCCTAGCCACCTGGGCCGCTACGTGTGGGATGAGTATTTTCACATGGATTCATGCTATCGCAAGTACCAAGAGGGCTTTGTCCAGGCGGTGGAAAATGTGGCGACGGCCAATTTGAATCCTTGTTATCGAGAGCTGCTGGAGTCTTTCCAAGCCCAAGCCAACTTGGTGATCCCCATTCGGCTAGGCGAGGCCTTGTGGGGTTTACTGGTAGCTCAGCACTGCCAATCCAGCCGCCCTTGGCAAGAGTGGGAAATTCGGCTTTTGCGAGAGCTGACTGACCAGTTGGCCATTGCGTTGCAACAGGCTCAGTTATATGAGCAAGTAAAAGCTCTGAACCAAACTCTAGAGGAAAGAGTGCAGCAGCGCACTGCGGACCTGGAGCGGGCTTTGCAATTCGAGGCCCTGCTGAAACGCATTACCGACCGAGTGCGGGATTCTCTGGACGAAGCCGAAATCCTCAACACCGCTCTGCGCGAGCTGGGGGAAAACTTAAATGTGGATGGCTGCGATATTGGCCTTTACAACGCCGACCTCACCCTTTCCACCATCAGCTATGAGTATTGCCCACGCTGTGATTCCGCCCTCAACGCTGCCACACCAATGGTGGGGGGCCTCTACGACGATCTATATCGTCAACTAACGCGCGGGCAGCCTTGTTTATTTTGCGTCATCTCCCCAGATCCGCCACGCCCCGCCAAGGATCACTGTGTGGTGGTCGCCTGTCCCCTCAGCGATAAAGACCAAGTCCTGGGAGATTTATGGCTATTTCGGTGCTCTGGCCATCCTTTTGATGAGCAGGAGCTCGCCCTTGTTCAACAGGTGGCCAATCAGTGTGCCATCGGGCTGCGCCAGGCGCGCCTATTCCAAGCTGCCCAAGAGCAAGTGCAAGCTCTGGAGCGCCTTAACCGTCTCAAAGATGACTTTATCAGTACTGTCAGCCACGAGCTGCGCACCCCCCTCACCAGCCTGAAGATGGCTCTCAAAATGCTGCAGATAGCTTCCTCAGGCGAAAAACAAGCCCAATACCTGTCGATTGCCGAGCGGGAATGCCAGCGGGAAATCGAGCTGATCAACGATCTGTTGGATTGGCAACGGATGAAGGCAGGAGCCTATGCTTTGAATCTGCAAACACTGACCTGGGAAACCCTGTTGGGAGATTTGCTTTTGGCTATTGGCGAACGGGCTCACGCCAAGGGGCAGAGCTTTCAAGCCAGCGTTCCCCTGGAGAGCTCCATCACGACGGATCCATTACTTTTGGGGCGGATCCTGCGGGAGTTGCTGCACAATGCCGTTAAATACACTCCGCCCCAGGGATCCATCCGCTTACAAATTGAAACGGAAAACCGCCAAAGCCATATCCAGGTCAGCAACAGCCAAGAGATCCCCTCTGAGGAGTTAACTCGCATTTTCGAGCGCTTTTACCGGATCCCTAAGAGTGATCCCTGGAAGGAAGGGGGCACCGGTCTAGGCTTGGCCCTAGTGAAGCAAATGGTGGATCAACTAAGGGGATCCATCGAGGTCAGCAGCGCCGCCGGCTGGACAACTTTCACGCTCCACCTGCCCCCTCTGCCCCAGTTTTAAAGGTTGAGCGGATCCCTGGGGACTCCTGCTTTGCGCTTGCGCTTTTCCAGGTTGGTTTCAAAGTAGCGATGGTTACGCAGATCTGGCAAGATTCCTGCCTCAGAAACTTAGCCCTTAAAGCGGCGCAGCGCCGATTTGATCCCTACCTTAGGGGTTCTCTCCCCCGGTACCTCTGCACAGCCCGTCTTATTGTAAGTTCTGTAGCAACAGATACGGAAATAGTTCCCAACACAGATGCTCATCTCGGCCAGAAGAGATAGAGGCTGAGTATTCTGAGGGTTGCTGTCGTATCCGGGATCTGGATTGGCCGCCAACCCAACCTTCTCAATCTGGTCACGCTGCCGAAGACGCGAGGCAGAGAGGATTTGTTGCAAGTAAGTTTCAATTCACAACTTTTTCTTAATAAGTGATTTCGGTTCTTGAGGATCTGGCTTACTTTGTTACCTGTAGAGTGTTCCTTGCCAAAAACCTATGAGCATTGTTGCCCAAGTCATCGCGCAGTCGGACGCGGCTGATCGCTTCCTCAGCAGTGCCGAGATCGCCAAGCTAGAGGATTTCTTCAGCAAGGGTCAAGTTCGCATCCGAGCCGCCCAAAAGTTAGCAGAGAACGAGCAAAAAATTGTCCAGGAAGGCAGCAAACGGTTTTGGGCCAAATGCCCCAACACCCCCAGCAATAAGGGCAACCCTCAAAAAACTGCCCTCTGTCAACGAGATCAAGGCTGGTATATCCGCTTGGTTAGCTATTGCATCTTGGCAGGCAACGATAAGCCGCTGGAAGATATCGGCTTGAACGGCATGCGAGAAATGTACATCTCTTTGGGCGTGCCGCTACCCAACCTGCGGGTGGCGATGAGCTGCCTAAAAGAGGTAGCTGCCGGCATTCTTTCTTCAGAGGAGATGGCTCTAGCTGCCCCCTACTTTGATCGACTGATTCGCGCTTTTTGAATCGATGAATGGATAGACAAATCGCTGCCCTCTCGCTCAGTTTTAGAGTTGAGGCGCGCTACTCCTGCCTCTGTGAGCTTGAGGTTTCGGCTGGCTTTGCGAGCTTGACCTGCAAGCTGTGAAGTTGTCTTAAGTTGCAATCCATAAGAGTTCTCACAGGCAATGCCTGAGCAAGCGGTGCAAGGACTCCGTCCCGCTAACGCGAACAGCATTTGCCCAATTGCCTCAAGAAATCAGTCCCTACTAGTGCTTAGAGGAGAAAAATCCATGAAAGATACCATCACTTCCCTGATTAACCCCGCCGATGAGAAAGGCTCTTACTTAGATGCCGCAGCTCTGGAACAATTAAATCGCTATTTCCAGAGTGGCAACATGCGCGTCAAGGCGGCCAAAACCATCAGCTCCAGCGCCAGCAGCATTATCAGCAAAACGGTTGCCAAGAGCTTGCTCTACGGGGATATTACCCTACCGGGGGGCAATATGTACCCTACTCGGCGCTACGCGGCTTGCTTGCGGGACCTGACCTATTTTCTACGCTATGCCACCTACGCCATGTTGGCTGCCGATCCCTCAATTTTGGATGAGCGCGTGTTGCAGGGTTTAAAAGAAACTTACATCACCCTCGGCGTTCCCATCGATCGCGTCATTCAGGCCCTCAATGCCATGAAAGAGGTCCTGACCGAAAGTCTCGACACAGAGGCAAGTCAAGAAATGGCCGTTTATCTTGACCATATCATTGCCGGTCTGAGCTAAACGTGCCTGTATTTTTGAGGGCTCACTGAGGAGCTATCTATGAATGCCAAAAAGATGCACCCATCGGGCTACCCCTGGTGGTCAGGTAACGCTCGATTGATGAACCTCTCTAATACTTTTATCGTGGCGCATGTGGCCCATGCGGCCTTGATCATGGCTTGGGCGGGGGGCTTTACCTTGTTTGAGCTGGCCAAGTTCTCGCCAGAGCGGCCCATGTACGAGCAAGGGCTGATTTTGCTGCCCCACTTGGCCACATTGGGGTGGGGGGTTGGCCCCGGTGGCCAGATCGTCAATACCTTTCCCTATGTGGCCATTGCCTCAATTCACCTGGTGGCTGCCGGCGTGTTGGCTGGAGGAGCCTACTTCCACCAAACCCAACTTCCCCCCAGCTTAGATATGGAATTCGGCAGGGCTGCCAAGTTTCACTTCACTTGGGATGATGCCAAAACGTTGGGAGTGATTTTGGGGCACCACCTACTGATTTTGGGCCTGGGATCCCTATTGTTGGTGGCCAAGGCGATGGTGTTCGGGGGGCTGTATGACGCCAACACCGGTCAGGTACGCCTGGTTACGGCTCCAACTTTGGACTTTGCCACCCTTTGGAACTACCGCACCCACCTGTTTGATGTCAATAATTTGGAAGACTTGGTGGGGGGCCATATCTATGTGGGAGCTCTTCTCTTGTTGGGAGGGGTGTGGCATATCCTGGTTCCGCCGTTTGAGTGGGTTAAAGCTCGCTTTCTCTTCTCAGCAGATGGGATCCTCTCCTACTCTCTATTCGGCATCGCCCTAGCCGGTTTTGCGGCTTCTTACTACTGTGGGTTTAACTCGCTGGCCTACCCGGTGGAGTTTTACGGCCCCACCCTGGAGCTGAAATCCGCCTTTACTCCTTACTACTTCGATCCAAATCAAACGGGAGCGTGGAACTACTCCTCAAGGGTTTGGCTGGCGAATGCTCACTTCTACTTAGCCTTCTTTTTTCTACAAGGATCCCTGTGGCATTTTCAGCGAGCGATGGGATTTGATGTCGGCAAGATGCTGCAGCTTTGGCAGCAGAGTCGGCAGGAAATGACCTCTCAGTCGGTGTATCAGGTTCAATTTCAGTGCCGACCTCAGCCTGACTTTGCAACTTTTTACGAGCCGCCCTTTGCAGGTCCAGAGCCTCTATCTGTATCTCCCGAGGATATCTACTGGTATCAGCCGCCAAAGGCTCCCAGCTCCAGATCTCTATCGTTGATAAACGGCGTTCGGCAAACTCTCTATGAAGTGAACTACACCCTTAGGAGGTGGATCTTCTACGAGCCCGCAAGAGAGAAGATAGCTTTCAATCGTTCTGACTTAAAGGCAGATTATGGTTCGCGCAAGTCAAGGGCTGATTTCTCGAAGTTTGCTCGATCTCTGCCCAAAGTCTTCTACGAGCCGAGCAGAGTTCAGGCTTAACCTACCTGGGATTTGAGGGGGTTTGGCCCTCAGGAGAGGTGATTACCCTGCCTGGGGGCTTTTTGCTTTGCTAGGGCTCCGCAGTGTGGGCTAAGGAAGGGAGTACCGATCTAGACTTGGCCTTGGTGAAGCAAATGGTGGATCAACTGAGGGGATCCATCGAGGTCAGCAGCGCCGCCGGCTGGACAACTTTCACGCTACATCTACTCCAATTGCTGCAATTCTAACCCCTACTCCACCACTCGCCCTCGCTTGGGGATTTGGGATACAGTACTGGTAGGGATCCTGAGGAGCTTTGCCTAAACCTATGACAACTCGCCTGGCTCCGCCTCTTACCCTTGAAGACTTCCTCAAGTTGCCTTACATAGAAGATTCTCCGGCGTGGGAGTATGTGGATGGAGTTGCCATTCAAAAACCGATACCCAAAGCCCGCCACTCCATTTTGCAAAAACACCTTGTGGCCGAGGTTGATGGCAGCACCACCGGCTATACTGCCCTGCCCGAATTGCGATGCACTTTCGCCGATCGTTCTATTGTTCCCGATATTGCCGTAATCGCGTGGGATCGAGTTTACCCAAGTGAAACAGGCGAGCTAGAGGATGACTTCACCTCAGCACCCGACTGGATCATCGAAATTCTTTCACCTGGTCAAAGGGTAAGCCGTGTAATTGACAATATCCTACATTGCCTCAAGCATGGCAGTCAATTGGGGTGGATGGTTGATCCAGATGATTACTCTGTTTTGATATTTGCCCCTCAACAAGAGCCAGAAATTTGCCGAGGAGATCGCCAACTCAAGGTCATTGACGGGATCCAGCTAGCATTGACCCCGCAGCAGATCTTTAGGATGGCTGAAAGTTGAACAAGCTAGACAAGCCAAAAGCTGCAGACGATGATCTTCCGGTTTCTTCCTCGGGTAGAACTCGGCAGGGATCCTCTTTGGTGGGCGGCAAGAGAGGTAGCTGCTAGATGGCTGGGTTTTGGGTGAGCTAGACCCAGCGGCTCCTGCGAGCTTTCCAGTCCAGTTTCTGATCGAGAAGAAACTCCAAGTGAGGTAGATAGGCTTCGTAGCTGTGCTCTCCTGAGCCAATTAAGTGAGTGGCATTGAGGTTCTCGATTCTGGGGTGAAACTCTTTAATCGGCTTGATCCCACAGGGGCTGCGGTTGAGGGAAGGGACTTTGAAGACAAAGGCTAAAACCGCGTCATCTTCGTTGTAAATATTCACCAGCTTTCCGGTAATATTTTCTACATGCAGGCTCCAGTGCTTATCGGCTTGCCTTCTAACAGCACCGCTGAGCAGAATGATGTCCTTAAGGCGCCGATTTGCAGTTTGAGGCCAACCTCGCATAACGTAGTAGGCTATCCTTGCTCCCAAAGAAAACCCCATCAGCGTAATCTGCCTTTCTGGCAAGGAGGAGAGCAAAGGATAGGCGTACTCAAGCCCCACTTCTTTAGCCTTTGCTTTGTGAGCTTCCCAGTGGGCAAGCAGTCCTACCCCAAGTTTAAGAGTGGACAAAACCAAACTTGCCGGGTTGGAGGCATCCCACCAAAGGTAGTACAGGGATCCCTTCCATCCAGCCCGTCGGATCGTCTCCCACAATAGTCTTTTTCTCCAGGGTTGAGTTTCACCCTCGCTGAGAAAACCATTGATAAAAACCAGAGCTTCGTCCCAACCTAGAGAGGGTTCAATAGGGATCAGATAGGGCTCATGATGGACAACTTCTTCGTGAAAGACAACTTGGGTAGTGGCTTTACTGGTGTCAAAGAGAATTTCCTCACCTTTCTTGGTGATCTCAATGGTTGTGCCTACAGTAGTTTGCCCGACTTTCCCGATAACCTGGCCGGCAACCTTACTGGTGCCGAAGACTATCTCTACAATTTCTCCCCCGACCCCGACAGAAGCTTCAATAGCCTGCTGAAAAATGTGGGAAAGTTCTCTCATGTTTCTGATTGCCCAAAAGCTGAGACCAACAAAAGACTCAGATTGGAGCGTACTTTGGCATATCCTACCCCCGCCGCATGGCGGTAACTCCTGTGGGATCCAGAACTTTGCCCCGTTCCACCTCGGCATAGACCAGGTAGCGATCCCCGCAGTCCATCCAGGTTTTGACACGGCACTCCAGGTAAGCTAGGGCGTCCAACAAAATGGGGCAGCCATTTTCGGCAGTGGCCGTGGACAAGCCGGCAAACCGATCTTCTCCAGGGCGCTGGGGCCGCTGAAAGTGCCGTTGCAAATTGCTACCTTTGCCTTCCCGCAAGATGTTGAGCACAAAGGGGGCCTGGGGATAGGTCAGCAATTCGGCTTCTTGTTCCTTGTTCACCGACAGGGTTAGCCCTGGTGGATTGAAGCTAGCCTGGGCCACCGACCAGGTGAGAAAGCCACGGCGGGTCTCTCCTTGTAGAGCGGTCACGACGCACAGGGATCCCACTACCCGGCTTAGGGCTTGCCCAACCCGATCCGCCTGAGTTTCACTGCTGGTTTGGCGAGGGGCGCGGGCTCGTTTGGCTTTGCGCAGGGCCTGAGCAAACTGGGATCCCGCCTCTTGACAGGCTTCTAGGATTTCGGGAGTGGGCTTAAACTTGGCTCGGATCGTCTCAAACCCCAGAGAAAAGCCGGCATTGAGCAACTTGCTCTCGATGAGATCCACCGCTTCTCCGCTCCAGCCGTAGGAGCCAAAAACCCCGGCCAACCGGGTGGTGGGAACCGAAGAAAGGATGATGCCGAGGGCGGTTTGAATCTGCACAGGAGGATGGCCGGCCAAGGTCGGGGATCCGATAACAAACCCTTGGCAGCGCTCCAGAGCCTGGGCAATCTCTTCCGGGGTGGCCCATTCGCAGTTGATCCGCTCCACCTTAACGCCGGCTCGCTCCAACCCTTGGGCTATGGCCATGGCCATCAAACCTGTATTCCCGTAAGCAGAAGTGTACAGAAGAGCTACCCGCTGCTCGCCGGGATCCTCCTCGCACCAAGTGTGGTAGTCCAACCGCAACCGCCGCAGGCTGTGGCGCACCAAGGGGCCGTGGGCAGGGGCATAGATTTGGGCGGGAAATTCTTCCAACTTGGCCAGGGCTGCCTTCACCTGGGGCAATTGGTTGCGGTGCAAGCAGTCGAAGTAGTAGCGACGGTCTTCGCTGAGCTGCCGCCAATGCTCGTCAAACACCTGCTCATCGCACACATGGGCACCGAACAACTTATCGGTGTAGAGGATCCCGGTAGCCGGATCGTAGGCACAGAGGGCATCGGGGTGGCGGGGTGTGGGCACGGTGCGAAAGTGCAACTCATGCCCTTCTCCCAAATCCAGGCGATCCCCATCTCGGATGACCCGCAAACGGAAAGACTGGTCGCCATTGTAGAAAATGCCCAGATCGGCGGCTTCCTCTTCGTCGCGACTGCGGGGCAAGGGATCCATCTCTTCAAAGGCGGCCCGTAGCGTAATGGATCCCGGCTTGGAGCAGAGCACCATCGCGTAGGGAGCCAGAGGCAATAGGGCTTTGAGAGTGGCAATGCGGTTAAAGTTGACGTGGCTGAGCAAAATAAAGTCCAACCGCTGCAGGTACTGGTGTTGGGCCAACTCTTCTAAGAAGATGCCGGTGAACGATTCCCCGGGAGGATCGATGAGAAGGGTTTGGCGGGCCTGGATGAGGTAGCTATTGGCAGTGGTGCCCCGTTGCCGAGCGTATTCCAGCTCAAACTTCAGGCGATCCCAGGTGCGGGAGCGGAGAACCAACGTGGACGGGCCGATAAGGGCGACTTGGACATCGCGGGCGGGGATCTTGCTCTCCATGGCAGCCTCCGATGCGGTATCTGTCCTCACCTTGCCACGAAACTGGAGGAATGGGGATCCCTTTTCAGAGTTTGGGAGCCCACGGCCCGGCTTGCCCAAAAGTTAAGTCTGAGGCCCCGTCCTCACAACTGCGCAAGAAGCAAGCGATTGAGGTGGGGAGTGTGTCAAGTTTTTTCAAAGTCGGCCGGGCAAAAAGGAAGAGGCTAAGATCGGCTTGTAGCGTGTTCAGGCTGCCTATGTCTGCCCGATCCAAGTCCAAAGTGGAAGCCCCTGCCAAGGGGATGGATCCCCGCCAGTTTACCGAAGCTGAGGTGGCGGCAATTGCAGAGCGGTTGGAGCGCAATGACTATCCGACCGTCTTTGGCTGCTTGGAAGACTGGCATGCCCTTCGAGCTATTGCTTTCTATGCGCCCGACCTAGTGGCTCCCTACGCACACCTATTGGAGTGGGAAGTGGATGAAGATTAGGACTGTCTTCGCGGTTCTAAAGGGATCCCAGTGCTCAGACCGACGAGGGGGGAGAATTTCCGTCAGAGCCTTGCCTGCGAATCAGGTAGCGCACTTCTTCAAGGAGAACGTTGAACCTCTGATCCGTTTCCGCTTGCCGTTGGTTGATGGCCTGGATGGCGCGCTCGTGCTCTCGTTGTAGGGCGGTGAGGGTGACCAGAGCTTGAGTCACTTCCTCTGCCCACTCGGCAAGGTGAGCTAGGTCAGAGCGGGTCTCGCTGACAACTTGCTGTAGCTCTCGCAGGCTTTGAGCTTGAGCAGCAGCTTGTTCGGCAGACTGGGTGCGGCTTTCTTGGATGGACTGGCGCAGCTCCTGGATGGATTGGCAGAGCTCCCGGATTTCTCGGCTGTTGGCAGCAGTCTGTTCAGCCGTCCAGGCCAGCAGTTGCTCCACTCGGTCTAGGCGGTCTTGGCTCTGACTATTCACCCTAATGCCTCGCCTTGTGAGTTCATCGACGAACTGCAGCCGATCTTGACATACTCCCTGCCCTGAAGGGCAAGGATTCTTGACGCTTCATTGACCGATGCTGCGTAGCCTTGCAACTATGCAGTCTTACGAGGACTCCGTCCCGCTAACGCGAACGATCTCCACGTCCGTTTTAAAGTCGGGCGTTCGCCTCCGGCGGCGCGGAGCGCTTTGCCCCATCCCGACTGCGGAAGTTTGACTTTAACTTCCTTAGCCAAGCTTAGCACTCCGTGCCGCTTACGCGAAAGCACAAAGCCGCCCTGTCGCGATAGCATTGCGTAGCAACAAAGGGCGGGGTTTTAAACCCAGTTTTCTGATAAACGAAGTTGAGCTCAGCCAAGCAGGATAGGGGGAATGGTCATTCCCAGAGTCGCCGGATCGGAGACCGATGCAGCAACTGGTGGGCTTCGGCCAGCAACTCCGGGATCCGCAGATGCTCTGGGCAGCGGGGCAAGCAGTCACCGCATTCGGTACAGCGGTCGGCAGGTAACCCCGGAAACCAATGCCCAGCTTGGCCGAACATGTTGTAGCGGTACTGGGCAAACTCCGTCATCTCGTGGGCGATGGCCAAGTTGCGCAACCGCAGCACTTCAGGAATGTGGATCCCTTCTGGGCAAGGCAGGCAGGCGTAGCACTGGGTGCAGCGACTGGATCCCAAGCGTTCCTGCTCGGTTTGGCGCAACCGCTCCTGAATCTGAGGGCCATCCACCCACCAACGGTCGGGATCCCGTAAGGCCGACAAGGCCACCTGTAGCTCCTCAGGATGAGTGATGCCCAGGCTGAGGGTGTGCACACGGGGATCCGCCAGCAAAAAACGATAGGCAAATTCTAAGGGGCTGAAAGGCGCACAGCACTCCTGCAGGCGTTGAGGCGGGCGATAGAGCATCCCCCCTTTATCGGCAGGAGAAATGATGAACACACCCATATCCTGCTGGACAGCCGCTTCCAGGGCCGGCGCATTGCGTTGCTGGAAAAAGTGGTAGTGCAAATTGACAAAGTCAAAGCATCCGGTCTGGATGGCCTGCAAGATCAACTCCAGGGATCCATGGGTCGAAAAACCAATGTGGCGCACCCAGCCTTCCTGCTGGAGCTGCTTGAGAACCGGTAACCCTTTCTGCAGAACCCACTCCAGATGTTCCGGCAAGTTGATGCCATGAAAGGCAAACTGATCCAGATAATCCACCCGCAGACGGCGCAGGGATCCCTGCAGCCGCTCTCGCAACCCATCTGTGGGCGTGAGTTTGCTGGTCAGAATCAACTGATGGCGTGGGAAGGGCAGAGCTTGTAAAATCTCGCCCAAGAGCACCTCGGCATGACCATAAGCCTGGGCCGTTTCGATGTGGTTGATCCCTGCGGCTAGGGCTGCCTCAACGGTTGCCTGAGCCTGATCCCTGGGCACATTGACCAGGCGCATGCTGCCCAGAGAAAAGGCCGAAATGAGCTGCTGGGTGCGCCCAAAGCGGCGGTAAAGCATTCCGGTTGTGGTAATGCCAGGCACTCCCATCAAGCCACCTCTTGAAAGCGGGAAACAGCCTCAGGTTGTCGGGTACAGACATTAGTTTCCTTCAGGGGATTGTCTTTTGCCCAGCAGTTCTGCCGCCAGCAGGATCGCCTGCTTAAGGCTCTCGCAGCGGGCCAACCCTTGGCCGGCAATGTCGAAGGCGGTGCCATGATCGGGAGAGGTGCGAATAAAAGGCAGCCCAATCGTCAGGTTGACCGCCCGGTCAAAGGCCAGCATCTTCACCGGGATCAAGCCTTGATCATGATAGAGAGCCAAGTAAGCATCTGCCACACTTGGGGATCCCTGGCCATACCAGGCCTGCGCGGGAGCTAGCCACATGGTGTCAGGGGGGAGCGGCCCCCAGATTTGGGCCTGGGAATAGGTGCGCAGCAGCTCGGTCAGCCATTCTTTTTCCTCGGATCCCAGTTGCCCCTGTTCGCCGGCATGGGGATTCAGGCCAGCTACCGCAATCACAGGAGCCGGGATCCCAAAGGTGTGGCGCAGGGATCCCACCAGCAAATCCAGCGTTGTCCGCAACCGCTCTGGGGTCAGCACGGTGGGCACTTGGCCGAGGGGAATATGGGTGGTGGCCAGCAAAACCCGCATCTGCCAGCCGCTGTGGGGGGAACGGGCGACAAACAGCATCCCGTAGCGTTCAGACCCACTCAGTTGGGCCAAAACCTCTGTTTGGCCGGGGAACCGATAGCTGGCGCGATGCCAGAGATATTTGGCGATGGGCGCTGTCACGATCCCCTGAAACTCGCCCCGCAGCGTCGCTTCGACTGACGTTTTCAGGTAAGCAAAGCTGGCTGCACCACTGTCAGCATCCCCTTGACCGATACGGCCAGACTGTAATCGAAAGCCCGTGTCGCATTCCACCATCGGGATCCCTGCTGGATGGGCCAACGGAGCCGGCAATCGATCCCTGAGCAGGCGATAGGTGGCTTCCAAAACCTGCCAATCCCCCACAACCGTGATGTGGGCGCAAGACCGCACCTCAGGATCCGCCAGCACCTTGAGCACAATTTCCGGCCCAATTCCCGTGGGATCCCCCAAGGTCAGGGCCAGTTTGGGCAGTGCAAGGCTCATGGTGTCTTTATCTTGAGAAGACAGATCTTGAGAAGACAGATGATCTCCATTTTGCAGGGGAAGCAGAGTGCCGACAAAAGCTGTGGGGTAAGGTCGCCATCCCTCTGAGCCAGAATGCTGAGCTCAGCCTATCCAGTCATCTGCAAGGGGATCCATGCCGGCAAAATGGTTTAATGAGGGTTTAGCGATATTTGACCTCATATGGCCGAGACATTCCTTTACAACGCCTTGCGTGCTGCCCTCGACGAAGAAATGGCCCGGGATCCCAACGTGTTTGTTTTGGGAGAAGATGTCGGCCATTACGGTGGCTCCTACAAAGTCACCAAAGACCTGTATCGCAAGTATGGGGAGATGCGCCTGCTGGATACCCCCATCTGCGAGAACAGCTTTACCGGCTTGGCCATTGGGGCAGCCATGACCGGCTTGCGCCCGGTGGTGGAAGGGATGAACATGGGCTTTCTGCTCCTGGCCTTCAACCAAATTGCCAACAATGCCGGTATGCTTCGCTACACTTCTGGGGGCAACTTCAAGATCCCGATGGTCATCCGCGGGCCGGGCGGGGTGGGTCGTCAGTTGGGGGCAGAGCACTCGCAGCGGCTAGAGGCTTACTTTCAAGCGGTGCCTGGGCTCAAGATCGTAGCCTGTTCAACGCCTTACAATGCCAAGGGCTTGCTCAAGTCCGCCATCCGCGATGACAACCCAGTTCTCTTTTTCGAGCATGTCCTTTTGTACAACTTGAAAGAAGATCTGCCGGAGGAAGAATACCTTTTGCCTCTGGACAAAGCCGAAATCGTCCGATCTGGCTCCGATGTTACCCTGCTCACCTACTCCCGCATGCGCTACCACGTGCTCAAGGCCGTGGACACTCTGGTGCAGCAGGAGATCGACCCCGAGGTGATCGACTTGATCTCCCTCAAGCCTCTGGATATGGAGACCATTGCCGCTTCGGTGCGCAAAACCCATCGGGTGATTATTGTTGAGGAAGACATGAAATCGGGTGGCATTGGGGCGGAACTGACGGCTCGCATCATGGAAGAACTGTTCGATGAGCTGGATGCGCCGGTGGTGCGTTTGGCTTCGCAGGACATTCCCACCCCCTACAACGGCACCCTGGAGGCAGCCACCATCGTGCAACCTGCAGATATCGTGGCGGCGGTGGAGCAGCTCCTCTACGCGGATTAGAACCCCTACAAAACAACAGTAAACTACCCGCACTCATGCTGACGCAGAGTGCTCCGCGCCGCTAAAGCGAAAGAGTGCAGGCTTTCGGTAGCCCTGTAGTTGGCAAGCCAACCACGTTCGCGAAGCGAGCCGTAGGCTTGACCTCTAGGCTGG